>JAAUUR010000013.1 GCA_012031045.1 Leptolyngbyaceae cyanobacterium SM2_5_2 | reverse complement strand
GATGCCGCTAATTTTGCAGAAGGCCACTAATTCACTAACCAGTTTCACTACCAGGTCAATGGTTTGGGCTTTTTCGGGCTTGGGCGAGAGATTCTTAAGAAACCCCAGAAACGTATCTTGCCCAATGCGGTTGGCCAGGGCCGCAGCCCCCAGTAGGCCAGAGGCCGAATCAACGGTTTCGTAAAGCCAGAGTGCAGTTTGGTAGCCTTGCTTTTTGTCGTTAAAGAGGGCGATCGCCCGCTCGCCAATGGCTTGCACCATCGCCTCATCGGTTTCCCCGGTGACGGTTTTGATGGTGTTGTCAAAGCCCACCAGGTTATTCCACTGGCCGGGGATAAATACATCCAGGGTTTTTAAGGCTCTTACGGTCAAACCGCCAGTGGGAAGATGATCCACAATCTCGTATATTTTCTTGCTCACAATTAACTCCTTTTTCTCATCATGGGCTGGGGCGGCGGGTGGCAGGGTGGCGGTGTTGGCCTGCGGCTCAAGGTTTGGGTACCGGTTAGCGGCTGCGCCCTAACCCTGCACCACCAGGGGCTTAGACACCGTGGCACCCTGCACCCGCCCTCAATCAGGATGCCGGTTGAAGGCTAGGAGAGGGCGTTGGCACCTCAAGCCTGGGAAGTTTGACCCCCGGTTTGGGTGCCGCCTGGGTTGTGGTTGAGGGGGTGGCTGGAGAAACGGGCTGAGCCAGTGCCGCCGGTGCTGAAGCGGCGGCAGGAGAAGCGGTAGCCGCCACGGGCGCACCTTTAAGCTGGGCCAACCCTTCAGGTCAAATTTTTGTAACCAGACTACCCGATCTTCCCTAGTAAAGGCGGGATCGCGGGAGAGTACCTTTACCTGGTAGCGGCCATTCACCAGAATGCCAGTGGCCGTAGCGCCCTGGTCTACCGCCGGATAACCCGACACCTGCTCGGTCACGCCGTTGTACTTCGCAGCGGCAGTAGGCAGGCTGGTGGTGTCGTTAATGGTGAGCATGGCCAGGGTCTGATCCCCTTTTTGCAGTTTGTACTCGGCAAACCCTTTCTTTTCCTGGTAAGGAATCACGTTGTACTCGCCCTGATCTCCCGGAAAAAATTGGTTAAAGGTGCCGCCCTTTTCAGCCTTCTTGGCCACGGCAGCCGGAGCCCGAAAGCCCGTCGTGTCCTTTTGCACCTGATCATACTTCGAGGGTGCCGACGCACAGGATGTTACCAGCAACACCAAACAAACCAACAGCGGTGCCAAGCGCTTTAACCAGCCGTGTCGAAACATAAATGTCTCCTTTACCAAAGAAAACGATGGAAAGGGGTTGGGCCTAGGCCAGGAACCCCCAACAACCACTCAACAGCCATCCATGACCATGCCACGGAAATCTAAAGCTTTCCTAAACCAAAAATATTTGTTAATACGAAAAAATCACCCATTTGCTACGTTCTACCGCTGGGCTTACTGTAGGACGGGCTGGGGCCAGGTGGCCCATCCTGAAGATAGATCTTGTGGCCCCAGCGCCAATCAAAATGGGTTACAGCCCCATGGCCGCTTTTAGCCGAGCCAAGGCTTCGGCTTCCTTATCGCTGACCTTGTCGCCAGAGCCAAATAGCCCACTGCCAGCGGCTTCAGCCACCACCTGGCCACAGTCGTAAATGAATTGCTTATACTCGGCAATTTCCTCTGGGGTGGCCTTGCCTTCAAGCACCTGCAGAGCCACATTGATGGTGGTGATGGCGTTGTCTACCACAGCCCCAGACTGTACATCCTCTGGCTTGATGTCAGGCTTTTCGAGCTTGAGCTGGCCACTTTTCATGGCCTCTTCTGAGAAGGCCGCTTGAATAATGCTGTTAGCGGGGTATTTTTGCGCAGCGCCAGCAATTTCCTTAGACATGGCAGCGGCTTCAATGGCGGTAGACACAATACCCATATCGACCATGGCAACCGCTAGCCCGGTCATCATGGGAGCCGTCACAATGGCTTGTAGATCCTCAGTGGTGTAATCAGCCATAACTCACCTCAACGAGAATGGGGACTAACCTAGCAAACGTCATTCAGGTTAAGGGAAGACCATAAGGATGCGATAAGCCTGGCTAGCCAACGTAAGCTGGGAGAGTTTTGCGCAACAGAATGCAGGGATCAGAATACAGGAGCCAGAATGCAGGGATCAGAATACAGGAGCCAGAATGCAGAAGTGTTGTCCCTCCTAACTCCTGACTCCTAACTCCTGACTCCTAGCTCCTAGCTCCTAGCTCCTAGCTCCTAGCTCCTACCCAGCAACAAGGTAACCTTCACCACTGCGGTCTTGGCAGGACAGCGCTAAGATTATGTCGGTACAAATAAATAAGTCAATAGAAATAATTGAGTGCTGAATTTCTTAATTCACTCCCCGCAGAACACTCTATGGCTACCGTCACTGACTCCCCTTACACTCAAGAGCAAATTAAAGTTTGGCTGCGAGGCTTACTTACCCTGGCCTGGGCCGATGGCGACTTTGATGATGACGAAAAAGCGCTAATTGTCGCCATTACTCAAGATGAACTGGCTCCCTGTACTAGCTTCGACCACTTTGAGCCAGTGACGCCCTCCGAACTGGCTATGACTTTGGGCTCTAACCGCCATGCGGCTGAAAATTTTCTCCGCATGGCGGTGATGGTAGCCCTGGCCGATGGCGTTTATTCCCTGGAAGAGGATCAACAACTTCAGTCGTTTTGTGAAGTGCTGGGGCTAGAATCCACGGTGCTTTCCTCGGTACGCTCTACCCTATACTCCCTGGAATCGGCCTCAACTGCCACCCCGGCACCGGCCTTTGGTGCCCCAGACGGCAAACTCGACCCCCTCAAACCAGCTCGCGAGTGGTTAGACCAGTTTGAAGTCCATGATCCCGCCTGGCTCGGTTTGTGTGCAAGCTGATTCCCTCCCAGTGCCCCTTTGAGCGAGATGTGGTGCTGTTCAAGAAAAAGCTGGTGCACATCCCGGCCATGTGCAAGCTCAACCCTCTGTACGACCAGTTGGTGGGGCTGCGGTTTCGGGCATTGTCCTACCTGGCCGATGAGTGCGGTGAGGATGTAACGCCGCTACTCTAGCCCTCGATTTCTTTGAAATTGATGGCAGCCGTAGCTCGTTAAGGCAGAGCCCTGGGCATCTTAGTACCTACACTACAACCGTGAATGACGGCTCCCACCTCATCCGCTATGGGATTTGCCTTGTTTCGTAGCGTGAGGCCCAGCCGTTGGTTCTACGGTTTCCCAGGATGCAACTACCCCAGAACGCCGCTGTCATCCTACCTTCTCTCCGCTGTGAAAGCTCTATTTATCCGCATTAGACGCATCCTTCGAGGTGTAGTCTTGCCAAAGATTTCGTGCCCGTCCAGAGCTAGGGCGCTGGCAACGGCCATCAAAACGGTGGTGCTGTCGAGCCTGTTCATCGGTCTCTGTATTTCAGGGGTGAAAGGGTTGGGGGTGCTAGAGCCCTCTGAGCTATTTGTGTTTGACTACCTGGTGAGGCTGCAACCCGACCAGGACTTAAACCCTCGCCTTACCGTCATTGGTATTACCGAGGGAGACTTGCGCCAGTATGGCTGGCCCCTATCCGATGCGCTACTGGCCCAACTGCTGACTACCCTGCAAACTCATCAGCCCCGCGTGGTAGGGCTGGATCTATATCGCAGTACAGTCCATCAACCAGGGTCGGCGGCGTTGGTAAGGCAACTGGCGGCCAAAAACCTGATTGCGATTGAGAATGTTGGCCACACGCCGACCCGTAGCGAAATTCCGCCACCGTCCACGGTAGAGCGGGAGCGGGTTGGCTTTAACGATTTTCCTACCGATGCCGATGGGGTGATTCGCCGCAATCTGCTCTTTGTGCGTGGGCGGCCCCACAGCCACTACTCCTTTGGGCTACGGGTGGTGCTAGCCGACACCCCTGGCGCGCCCCTGCCCCTGTGGGCCGATGAGCATCACCTCCACATCCGCGATCTGGCTATTCCGGTACTTGCCCAGGGCGATGGCGGCTACCAGGCGGTGGATAGTCGAGGCTATCAAATTTTGCTGCGCTATCACAGTCGCCAGTGGCCTAACCGGCAGCTTTCTATGAGTCAGGTGCTTAGCCAGCAATTTGATCCGGCTTGGCTTACCGATCAAGTCGTGCTGATTGGTACCACCGCCGCCAGTTTAAAGGATCGCTTTTATACCCCGTTTAGCTTTAGTCAAAAGGAAGAATTTACGATGCCAGGGGTGGTGATCCACGCCCAGATGGTCAGTCAGCTCTTAGACCTGTTAGAGGGTCAACCAGCCCTCTACTACTTTCTACCGGCCTGGGCTGAAAGCCTGTGGCTGGGCGGCTGGTGCCTGGTGGCCGGTAGCTTAGCCTGGCTGGTGCGGCGGCCCAGCCTGATGTTGGGCTCTACCCTGCTGCTGGGAGCGAGCACGGGGATCACAGGCTGGGTAGGGTTAACTCATCTGCTGTGGCTACCTCTGGTAGAACCCATAGCCGGGGTGTTAGCAACCACAGCCGCCGTAATTGCTTACAAGCTGTTGTATCACAGCACCCACGACACGCTAACCGGGCTGCCTAACCGAGATGCCTTCATCAACAGTATTGAAAAGGGGCTGCGGCAACACCTGGCCGATGGCACCCAACCACCCGTGATTGTGGCCTTTATGGGTATTGATCGGTTCAAGGTCATCAATGAAAGCCTGGGGCATCGAGTGGGAGATCAAGTGCTGCGCACCGTAGCCCAACGTCTGAGCCTGTATGGGCCCCGCGATGCTGAGATCGCCCGCGTTGGTGGGGATGAATTTGCCCTACTGCTCACCACCCTTGGTTGGAATCAGGCCAGGCAGGCTATGGACGCCCTCCAGTACCGGCTTTCGGCACCGATCACCCTGCAGGGGCAGAAATTACCCAGCACCCTGAGTATGGGCATTGCCGTTAGCCAGGCTGGTCTTCAGCCTAAACCGGCTGACTTGCTGCGCGATGCGCATACGGCCATGTATCGGGCCAAGGCGCTGGGTAGATCGCGGTTTGAAATTTTTGCGGCGGGGATGCTAACGGAGGCGGTCAACCGCCTCCAGTTGGAGAGTGATCTAATTAGCGCCCTGGACAACCAGGAATTTTTGCTTTATTACCAACCGATTATTCGCCTCGACACAGGAGAAATTGCTGGCTTTGAGGCGCTGGTTCGCTGGCAACGAAAAGACGGTGAGCTAGTGCCGCCTGGCGCTTTTATTGCCGCCGCCGAAGAAACCGGCCTAATTATGCCCCTGGGTCAGTGGATTTTTCGAGCAGCATGCCAACAACTGCGCCGCTGGCACGAGCAGTTTCCTCAGTACCCAGCCCTAACAATGAGTGTGAATTTGTCGAATCGGCAATTTGCCCAGCCCGACTTGGTACACCGCATTCGAGCGGCCCTTCAGGATACCCAGGTCAGGGGAGACTGCGTGCGGCTGGAAATTACTGAGAGCATGGTGATGGGAGATGTTGAGGCCGCCATTGACCTCATGCTGAAGCTTAAGTCCTTGGATTTGACGCTAGCGATCGATGACTTTGGTACGGGTTATTCATCCCTCAGCTACCTGCATCGGTTCCCTATGGATGCCCTCAAGGTAGACAAATCCTTTGTTGGTCGGCTGGAAAAAAGCTACGAAGACCGGGCAATTATCCACACCATTCTTACCCTGGGGCAAAAACTTGGGCTGGACGTAATTGCCGAGGGCGTGGAAACCCTCGAACAGGTCAAATTGCTTCGTCAGGAAGGCTGCGACTATGGCCAGGGTTACTTTTTTGCCAAGCCTTTACCGGCTGAGGCCGCTCAAGCACTCTTAGCCCAGCGGTTAACTCAACCTCGTTACAAATCTTGAATAATCATTGATCCTGCCCATTAACTTCCATTCTCAACTGTTCTACAATGATCCCATTAGCAGCACCCTTTTAATCTGGGCCTGAATGTTGTGTGGTCGGGATGTATCTTTCGGCGCGCTAGCGTTGCATGGCTTGTTAACCAAATTCTTTAATTACCAATGTCAATCTCCATCAGCGAAGCTACCTTTGAGTCCATTGTCTTAGCCTCGGATGTCCCGGTAATCGTCAATTTCTGGGCTCCCTGGTGCGGCCTCTGCAAAATGATTACACCGCTGCTAAATCACTTTCAAGCCGAGTGGGATGGTCAAGTCTGTGTTGTTGATATCAATGCCGACGAAAACCTGCGGTTGGCCAATGCCTACCGTTTGTCCACCCTGCCAACCTTGCTCTTGATGGAAGCCGGTGAAGTGCGCCAGCGCCTTGATACCTTTCGGGGTAAAGAGGAGATGCGGTTCATGCTCGACACCTTCATGCGGCAGCAAACCCTAAGCTACGATTTTCCCCCGCTGGTTAAGGTGTATCCCCATTCCTAGGACGCGAGGGCATAGCTTTAGCGACCACTCCTGGCTTAGGTATCGATATCCGCCTAGGGAGGCTGTCTATAGCCTGTTGTGGAAAAGCCCCTTGGAATATGTCAATGGGTTTTCCATGTCTATTCTTCTCTTTTCCCTGTTTCGGTATTCTGTAACTTGGCAAAGGCACAGTCACACGGGACAATGGGATAACTGTAATTTTAAATTTTTAGGCTGTGAATAACGCACCTGTACGCACGGTTTCTGACGCCAAGCGGGACTTTTACACTCTCCACACCCGTCCCATCAATTCCATCTACCGGCGCGTGGTGGATGAGCTTCTAGTAGAAATGCATCTACTGTCGGTCAATGTTGATTTTGCCTACGATCCTATCTATGCCCTGGGCATTGTCACCACCTTTGACCGCTTTATGGAAGGGTACGAACCCGAAAGCGACAAAGCTTCTCTATTTAACGCCCTGTGCCGCTCTGTGCAGAGTTCTCCCGAACAGTACCGTAGCGATGCTGAAGCTATTAAGGCGACGGTCACGGGCTTTTCCTTAGAAGACTTCAAGGCTCAGTTCGAAAATCTTAGCGAAGCGGCCTACAGCGGTGGGCTCAAAGGGACGCTGGCCAAGGTAGCAAGCCAGGAAAAATTTAAGTACAACCGCCCCTTTGGGATTGGCCTCTACACACTGCTAGAAACCGTTGCCGACGCAGACACCCTAAAAAATAAGGAAATCTTCGAGGCGTTGCTAAAAGAGCTGACAAGTGGCCTTAACATGTCGGAAGACAAGCTCTCCAAAGACTTAGAACTCTATCGCAGCAACCTGGAGAAATTTGCCCAGGCCCAGGAAGTTATGAAGGATATGCTAGCGGCTGAGCGTAAGAAGCGCGAGGAGCGACGCCAGGCGGCTGAGGCAAAGGCTGAGGAGATCGTAGAGTCTACGGTGGCCTCAGACACCGAAACTAAAGAAACAGGGGACTCGGCGGAGTAGGGCGGCATACACGGTCAGAAACCGGGTTGCTTGGCTTTTAGCCGAGACGATGAATAGTTTAATAAGAAACTCGGTTTCCTTGGCGATGTCTTTTAGCTCAAGTCCAGTTCCATCAAATTGCTCTCGCCGAAGCCAATTTTTTGGTACGTAGATCGAGCCTTTGGGGCTGCGTTTAAGATTGCTTTGGTGCAGCCCAAGGCTTTCTGGTAATCCACCATGAGCCGGGTCAGCCGCGTGGCTATGCCCTGGTTGCGATGGGCAGGTTCCACATAAACGCCCCAGATGTAACCATACTGGCGATGGTGAGTTGTCAAAATAGGCGGGTAAAGCCCCGCAAACAGCTGACCGCTAGCTGAGCCAACGATTATTCCGTCTACCTCAGCCACATAGGCCTGATAGTGAAGGGTACGACGAGCCGTAGCTATAAATTCCAGGCTGATGGGTAACCAGTCAAGTTGAATACTATCCTGCGGTACCCCTAGATCCAGCCACAACCGATAAAAATGCAGCGCAATGGCCCGATCCTCGACGGGGGTAATCGCTCGAAAAGGAGCCGTGTTGGCCACAACCCGAAATCCTGAATTAACCATTGATCTCAGCCCCCTGCAACCTACCCAACCTGCTGGGAGGCTGGCACCTGGGGCTGGGGCTGGGGCTGCGGCTGAAACTGGAAGAGGGTGTACACGACGTTACGGCGGATGCCGGTCATCATGTCTAAAAACAGCTCATAGCCCTCACTCTTGTACTCAATCAGCGGGTCTTTCTGGCCATAGCCGCGTAGGCCTACGGTTTCCCGCAGGGCATCCATCTGCTGGAGGTGGTCGCGCCAGAGCGTATCGATCTGTTGCAGGATAAAGAAGCGCTCGGCCTCGCGCATCAGGCCGGGTTTGATTTGGTCAACCTGGGCTTCTTTGAGATCGTAGGCAATGCGCACCTGCTCATGGAGAAACGTCTTGATTTCGCCAATGGATAGGTCTTCTAACTGTTCTGGGGCAAGATCAGCCAGTAGATAGACAAATTCTTTTACCTTTTCCACCATTTCTGGCAGCTTCCACTCTTCCGGCGGCAATTCTGGGTTGATGTAGGCTTCCACGATATCATCCATAGTGAGTTCGGCGTAGCCAATCACCATTTCCTTGAGCTGGTCGCCCTCCAGCACCCGGCGACGCTCCGCATAGATGGCGCGTCTCTGGTTATTCATCACCTCGTCGTACTCAAAGACCTGTTTACGAATGTCGTAGTAGTAGGTCTCAACCTTCTTCTGCGCCCCTTCTAAGGAGCGAGTCAGCATACCGGATTCGATCGGCATATCTTCTTCAACCCGGAAGGCATTCATCAGGCCGGCAACGCGATCGCCACCAAAAATCCGCAGCAGGTTATCCTGCAAGCTCAGGAAAAACTTAGTAGAGCCAGGGTCGCCCTGTCGCCCGGCCCGGCCCCGTAGCTGGTTATCAATCCGGCGTGACTCGTGGCGTTCGGTACCAATTACGTGCAATCCACCCCGATTGATCACCTCGTTATGCTCGTTGCCAGTAAAGCTTTCGTACTCGTGGCGAATTTGGTTGTAGGCATCCCGCAGGGCTTGAATCACCGGGTCATCCGTTGGGGCTTTTTCGGCGGCAATGGCCAGCTTATCTTCGGCCTGAAGTTCCGGTAGGCTCCGTTCACCGTAGGTGCTTACCGCCAGGTCTACAGCTGTCTTGAGGTTGGCCATGGCCTCCGTCGATAGCTCAATGGGAAAATATCCGGCGATGCTTTCCAGGTCTTGGCCTTTGTGCCAGTGCCAAAGCCCTTGGGCTTGCTGCGCCCAGGGGCACCTGGCACAGCCGTTACCCCAAACTCATCTTCATCCTCAGGCTTAACAATGCGAGGCATGAGGTACTCTCGCACTTTCAAACGGGCCATGTAGTCGGCATTGCCACCGAGAATGATGTCCGTCCCGCGTCCGGCCATGTTGGTGGCAATGGTGACGGCTCCGCTGCGCCCCGCCTGGGCCACAATTTCCGACTCCCGCTCTACGTTTTCAGGCTTGGCGTTGAGCAGGTTGTGGGGCACCCCGCGCTGGCTCAGCAAGGTGGAAAGCACCTCGGATTTTTCCACACTGGTGGTGCCAACTAGAACCGGACGACCCGTTTCGTGCATCTCCGCGCACTCGGCGGCCACGGCACTCCACTTGGCTTCCTCAGTTTTATAGACCACATCTGACAAATCTTTTCGGGCCAGGGAACGGTTAGTGGGAATGATCGTGACTTCCAGGTTGTAGATCCGCTCAAACTCGGCCTCTTCGGTCTTAGCGGTACCAGTCATCCCCGACAGCTTGGGATAGAGCAAGAAGAAGTTTTGGTAGGTAATGCTGGCCAGAGTTTGGGTTTCGGGCTGAATTTCCACATGCTCTTTCGCTTCAATGGCCTGGTGTAGACCATCGCTCCAGCGGCGACCGGGCATTACCCGCCCAGTGAACTCGTCTACAATAACAATCTCGCCATTGCGGACGATGTAGTTCACATCCTTGGTGAACAGTTCTTCGGCCTTAATCGCGTTGAAAATATAGTGCGCCCACGGATCCTTCGGATCAAACAGATCCGTCACCCCCAGCATTTCTTCAGCTTTGATAAAGCCCTCATCGGTCAGCAGCACGTTGCGAGCTTTTTCATCGGCCTCGTAGTAGTACTCCATGCGGGCCTTGGCCACTTCCGCTTCTACGAAATATGGTTTGGCTTCGGTCTTGTGGCCCTCTCGCTCCAGTTCTTCGGCCCGTGTCTGCTTTTGGTCATAGTCTTGCTTGGCCGCCTGCTTCTCTTTCCAGAAAAAGTCGGCCACCACGGCGGCCTGAGTGTACTTTTCGCTAGGGCGTTCTACCTGGCCTGAAATAATCAGCGGGGTACGGGCCTCGTCAATCAGAATGGAGTCTACCTCGTCGATCACGCAGAAGTTAAAGGGACGCTGCACCACGTCCGCCATTGAGGTGGCCATGTTATCGCGCAGGTAGTCAAAGCCAAACTCGCTGTTGGTGCCGTAGGTAATGTCGCAGCCGTAGTTAAACTTCCGCTCCGTGGGGGACATGCCCTGCTGAATCAGCCCTACGCTAAGGCCCAAAAAGCGGTGAATTTGCCCCATCCACTCGGCATCGCGACGGGCCAGGTAGTCGTTCACGGTGACGATGTGTGCCCCCTTACCCGAAAGCGCATTCAGATAGGAAGGCAGCGTCGCGACCAGGGTTTTGCCTTCCCCGGTTTTCATTTCTGCGATCTGGCCGTCGTGGAGCACCATGCCGCCAATCAGCTGTACATCAAAGTGCCGCATGCCCAGCACGCGCTTGGACGCTTCCCGCACCACCGCAAAGGCTTCTGGCAAGAGATCGTCTAGAGCTTCGCCCTTGTCGAGGCGCTGCCTAAATTCCGCTGTTTTACCGGCCAGCGCTTCGTCTGATAACTGCTGAATCTCTTCCTCCAGCAGATTAATTTCGACCACATCGGGGCGATACTTCTTAAGCTTGCGGGCGTTGGGATCACCTAAAAGGTTCTTCAGCATGAATTAAACAGCCAGGTCAGCGTAGGGATTATAGTCACTAAGTAAATCCTAGGGCAGACCGCCCAGCAAGGGGCAATGTCCGCACTTGAGGATCACCTAAGGGCCAAAAGTGCTTTACTATCCTAACACCTGGGCTTTTCTGGGAAAGCCGTTTGGCCAGAAACAGCCTCCTGCTAGGGCACCCAAAGCCCCAGCAACCCTTGGGTACAGATAAATTAACCCAAACCTGATGAGATCTTTTTTGACAAACAGCCCATAATTAAGGGCGGTTGAATTGTAAGGAGCGCAACCCCATGCCCAGGACGCCCAGTGAATACATCATTCACATGCTGTTTGATGGAGGCCACCACGAAGAAGTGCGCTTTTCTTCAATTCAAGATTTCCAGAAATGGTACAGCGGTGAGCTAATGCCCAAGGCCACCTCCGATGAGTTTATTACTGTACCCTTACCGAAGGTGAATCCGGGCGAGTATATGGTCATTCGCCCCTCACGCCTGTCAGCTATTCGGGTCGAGCCGGTCTTTAGCTCCAGTGTTGAGCGTTTTTAGGATTTTTGTCTATTGGCTGGGTTGGTTCGGGTTATTCAGTGGAGCCTGGTGCGTGTTAGGGGGGGTAGCGGCAAGCGAAGTGGTCTGCGATGCCCTGGCTTTGAGCCTGGAGGCACCAGGCTTTGGTTGGCTAGCAGGACAGGCGAAGGCTAATCCCTTGGGTAAGGCGGAGGCTAACCCAGTTTCATCCTCCGCCACAAGCCCGCTACGGCTCGTCTCCGATGCAGAGGCCGCCGCCCTTTGGCAAAGCTTCACCTTACCCGATGACCGGCAACCCCTCATTCAAGTCATTAACCACAGTCTGACCTACCTGGCGACACCCAAAGCCGCGACAGACTATCAAAACAATCCCGTACCGGGAATTAACCGCGATCTGGTCTGGCGCAGTTTGCAAAGGCTCCGTCACCTGGTACAGACTAGCCCCAGTAACACGGCATTTCAAGCGGCATTGGCCAGGGAATTTAGGCTATACCAGGCCGTCGGCCAGGATGGGGCTGGCACCGTAGCGTTTACCGGCTACTTTGAACCCTACTACCAGGCCAGCCCGGTGCCTACGGCTGAGTTTCGGTATCCGCTGTACCGTCGCCCCGCTGATTTAGAGACCTGGCCGCTACCCCATCCCACCCGTTTGGAGCTAGAAGGAGCCGATGGATTGGCCAGCAGCCAGGGGCCACTGCGGGGGCTAGAGCTGGTGTGGCTGGCCAGCCGTTTGGAGGCGTTTTTAGTGCAGGTGCAGGGCTCAGCCAAACTAGCATTGCCCGATGGCCAGGTGATGCCGGTTGGATACGCTGGCCGTACAGATTATCCCTACACCAGCATTGGGCGGGCTCTGGTGGAAGACGGCAAACTACCAGCAGCAGATCTATCTCTGCCCAATCTAATCGCCTACTTTGACGCGCATCCAGCTGAATTGGATAACTACCTACCCAGAAACCAGCGGTTTATCTTCTTTCGAGAAACGGATGGTGGTGCGCCTACCGGTAGCCTGAGTGTCCCAGTTACGGCTGGCTACTCTATCGCTACCGACAAGTCTCTAATGCCGCCGGGGGCCATGGCTATGATTCAACTCCCCTTGCCCCAGCGGAGTAATGATGGCGGTTGGGCCAGTATATCCACGACTCGCCTGGTTCTCGACCAGGATACTGGCGGCGCTATCCTTGGCCCAGGCCGGGTCGATCTATTCGTTGGGTCTGGCCCAGAGGCTGGTGAGTTGGCTGGTCGGATTAACCACCCAGGACAACTGTTTTATCTGATGCTGCGTCCCTAGGGCAGAGCAGCGAATGGCCCGTTGCTGTTTTCTCCCGCCCTGAAGGCCATCGCCCAATACAATAGATTAACCAGCACTCCATTTGATCTCGTCCTGTTCTGAGGGACTTTCCCATGGTTCAAAGCCCTAGCGTTCCCCAAATTCTCTATCCTGACTCCGATGGTCAGCCCATGGCAGACAATACCCTCCAATATCGCTGGATTGTCCGTTTGGTTAGCAATCTTAGAAAGCTATTGAAAGACCAGCCAGCCTTTGTCGCTGGGGATTTGCTGTGGTATCCCGTTCAGGCCGATGCGCCTCCGGTACCGGCCCAGGCTCCCGATGTCATGGTGGTGATGGGGCGGCCCAGCGGTGAGCGGGGTAGCTACAAGCAGTGGGAGGAAGCCAATATCGCCCCGCAGGTGGTCTTCGAGATTATTTCGCCTAGCAACAGCGCCAGGGAAATGCTGGCTAAACAGGCCTTTTACGGCAAGTACGGCGTGTTGGAAATGTTCTTTTACGACCCAGAATCCTTTGACTTTTGGGGTCTAATTCGTCCTAGCGCCGATCAGGAATTTACCCCCATTATGGCGATGAACTTTCCCTGGACATCCCCCACCTTAGGAATTCGCTTTGAGTTATGGGAAACAGGGCTAGAGGTGTTCTATCCTAACGGCGATCGCTTCAAAGATCCAGAAGACGTGTTTCAAGAACGTGACCAGGCCCAGCAGGAACGTGACCAGGCCCAGCAGGAACGCGACCAGGCTCAGCAGGAACGTGATCGCGCCTTCGCCAAGCTAAGCGAACTGGGCATTGATCCCAGCCAGCTTTAGCGTGTTTCAACTCAGGCTGCGGCCACAAAGCTAAGGGCAATACGGAACCTATGATCCTTACCAAGTAAACGAACCAGTTTAGCCATCCAGCCCACGATACAGCTCAGCGATAGCGAAGTCTAGGCCCAGGCTGACTAGCCTAACGCGGCCAGCTGTCTGGTAGACGGCTGTTTCCCAACCACTAGCTGTGCGGCGACGGCATTCTACCCGTTGGGTGGCTTGAGAAACCAAGACATACTCTTATTGAGCTATGGGTGATGCGACTAGGGCTATTGTAGCTATGACACCGATTAGAGCCGCCAAGATACGCCAGATCAGGGTGATAGCTCGCCACAGTTGGCGTGGACGGCAAGAATCCGTACTATGGTCTAACCCCCTCGGTGCTGGCCACTGGGGATTGTTCCTCCATGCATCCTGCTAAGGCCATTCCCTTGCCCTCTTCCTTTGCTTTTCACTGTGAGGCCCGCTGTAGCCATACCAAGGCCAGGGCTGGTACCTTTCATACCCCCCACGGCCCGGTGCAAACGCCCCGGTTTATGCCCGTCGGCACCCTGGCCAATGTCAAGACCGTTACCCCCGACCAGTTAGCCACCACCGGGGCGCAGATGGTGCTGGCCAACACCTACCACCTGCATCTGCAACCGGGAGAAGACATTGTGGCCGAGGCTGGTGGTCTGCATCGCTTTATGGGTTGGCATGGGCCAATGCTGACCGATTCTGGAGGGTTCCAGGTGTTTAGCCTGAGCCAGATTCGCACCATCACTGAGGATGGCGTCACCTTCAAATCGCCTAGGGATGGCCGCCTGATCCATCTCCGGCCTGAAACCTCTATTCAAATTCAAAATGCGCTGGGGGCCGATGTGATTATGGCCTTCGACGAGTGCCCGCCCTACCCGTGCAGCCGAGAGGCCGTTAAAGCCTCTACCGACCGCACCTGGCGCTGGCTGTTGCGCTGTGTTGAGGCCCACCAATGTCCAGATCAGGCGCTTTTTGGCATTGTGCAGGGAGGGGTGTATCCTGACCTGCGCCAGCAGGCGGCCCAGCAACTGGCTCAACTCGACTTACCGGGCTATGCCATTGGCGGCGTTAGCGTGGGGGAACCGCCAGAACTAATTGAGACCATTGTGCAGGCGACGGCTCCCTGCCTGCCTGGGAACAAGCCCCGCTATTTGATGGGGGTCGGCACCTACCGCGAAATGGCCCAGGCGATCGCCGCTGGGGTCGATCTCTTTGACTGCGTGATTCCCACTCGGCTGGCTCGGCACGGGGCGGCGCTGGTGGGGGGAGATCGCTGGAACCTGAAAAACCAGCGCTTCCGTCGTGACTACACGCCCCTGGATAGCACCTGCCCCTGCTACACCTGCCAGCACTTCAGCCGGGCCTACCTCTGTCATCTCATTCACGCTAAGGAAATACTGGCGTTTACCCTGCTTTCCATCCACAACATCACCGAACTGGTGCGCTTTACCCAGCGCATTCGAGCCGCCATTTTGACCGATCAGTTTTCTCAAGAATTTGCCCACTGGCTAGCCCCAAGCCCCCTGGCGGCATCGTCTACAGACTCCACCCCATGATAAAATGCTACAAACTTATGTAACTTCAGATTGCGAGTCGAGTATCGCAAAACGGGCTTGACTCGATATGTCTGGTTCTGGCTAGTTCGGCTGTGTAGAGAGAGGACTCATCATCAATGGACGCTGTAATGCTGCTGGCAAAGCTACCCGAAGCCTATTCCCTGTTTGATCCCCTGGTGGATGTGCTGCCCATTATCCCGGTGTTTTTCTTGCTGCTGGCCTTTGTGTGGCAGGCGGCGGTGGGCTTTAAATAAGCCAGCTTTGCAAGCATGAAGCTGCATCAAGCTTGGCCGCCTTAAGTTGTGCGCGGCTAGCAAAGCCACTGCTAGCCCTTCACCCCCTGTGACTGGTTAAGAAAACACCTTTGTTGGACAAAGCTGCCTAGACCGGCAGCTTTTTTATGGCCTATTCTCCATGATTACGGTCAAAGCTCAGTTCGGCAGGCTAATCTTTGACGCACAGCTGGTCTAATTTTGATTTCCTTTTTTCACCCTAACCGTCCTGATTGCCGGGTACTTTTTAGAGTAACTATTGAAAACCTAAAAATCATTTATCCGTAGATAAATATCCTTAAACTTATGTATAGGCTTTTTGAAGAAAGCGGTTGCAGAATAGCCCCTAGCTTTTATCGTTTATAGAGTAGGCCGTGCACCGATTTATTTGTTTTTAACGAATAAACTCATGCGGTTTACATTTAATGGTTATCCCCTGCTTCGAACGAATTTTCGTTAGAAATAGGGTTGCCGATAGTCGGGGATTTGGCTCATTTCATGACTTTGGTGATTCAGACTATTGGGGGATGTAAACTGCTGAACAGCTAATTTGTAACCCTCAGTCTAGGAATTGCCCTGCCGACTGACTTGAAGCTAAATTTCTCCATCGTCGAGCCAACCAATGGATAGTGGTTTAAATGCTGTTCATGCCTGTTCAATAGGGCACGTTTTGCTTGGTTTAGGTTTCCTTTGATTTAGTCTAATTTAGGAGGATTCGCATCCATGAGTATTGTTGCTAAGGCCATCGCTCAGTCTGATCAAGCCAATCGGTTTCTCAGTAGTGCCGAACTGACCAAACTGCAAGACTTTTTCAACAACGGTACGGTTCGAATTAGCGCCGCCCAAAAGCTAGCGGCTAACCAGCAAAAAATTGTTGATGAGGGCAGCAAGCGATTCTGGGCTCAGTGTCCTAATACGCCCAGTAACAGTGGAAATCCTCAAAAAACTGCTCTATGTCAGCGCGATCAGGGCTGGTATATTCGCTTGGTAAGCTACTGCGTGCTGGCAGGCAATTCTAAACCCCTAGAAGATATTGGCCTGGATGGTATGCGCGATATGTATGTATCCCTAGGGGTGCCTCTGGCCAACCTAAAGCTGGCCATGAAGTGCGTTAAGGAAGTCGCAATGGGTGTCTTGAGCTCCGAGGAAGGCGCTCTGGCGGCTCCTTATTTTGATCAATTGATTCGTGCGTTTTAAGCCTTGATTAACATCGAACGTCACAGTTGAACTTTACGCTTTACACGAGGACTACCATGCAAGACACGATTACGGCTGTCATCAACCCCGCTGATGAAAAAGGCAGCTACCTAGAAGGTGCAGAACTAGATGCCCTCAAGAAATACTTTCAGACCGGCGAAATGCGGGTTAAAGCCGCTAGCCAAATTGGCGCTAGTGCCGCCAGCATTATTAGCGAAACAGTGGCAAAAAGCCTTCTATACGGTGACATTACCCTGCCCGGTGGCAATATGTACCCGACCCGTCGTTATGCGGCCTGCCTGCGCGATTTGACCTATTTTCTGCGCTACGCCACCTATGCCATGCTAGCTGCCGATGCGTCCATCCTGGATGAGCGGCTGCTAAACGGCCTGAAGGAAACCTACGGCTCCCTCGGTGTGCCCATTGAGCCTACAATTCAGGCTCTACAGGCGATGAAGGAGGTCGTCACCCAGCGAGTTGGCGCTGATGCTGGGCAGGAAATGGATCGGTACTTAGATCACATTGTTGCCGGTCTGCGCTAGCCACTATCAGCTTAATGGCAGGGGCCGCCTTGGGGTGCGTCATCGCCTCGTGTGACGCACCGAGCTATTTGGCCTAAAACCCCTATCCTACAACCGTCCACCTTCATCCTTAAGCCACTACCATGAACGCTGTAAAAAAAAACCAGGTGCAGTATCCCTGGTGGGCAGGTAATGCCCGCTTTATTCAACTATCCAATACGTTTATTGTGGCCCACGTTGCCCAGGCGGCACTGATAATGCTCTGGGCTGGAGCCTTTACCCTGTTTGAACTGGCTGTGTATTCGCCCACGGCGCCCATGTCCGACCAGGGGTTAATTCTGCTGCCCCACCTTGCCACTCAAGGCTGGGGAGTTGGCGCCCATGGAGCGATCCAAAACACCTTTCCCCTGTTTGCCATTGGGGTGATTCATATTGTTGCGGCTGGGGTACTGGCCGGGGGTGCTTACTTCCACCGTGAGCGTCTGCCCGCCAGCCTGGCCAATGCCCAGGGCAAGGCTAGCCAATTTCACTTTGAGTGGGATGACCCCAAACAACTGGGATTTATTTTAGGCCATCACCTGGCTATTTTAGGGCTGGGGGCACTGCTCCTAGTGCTCAAAGCTACGACCTTTGGGGGGCTGTACGATGCCACCGTTGGTGAGGTACGGTTGGTAACTACCCCTACCCTGGATTTTGGCACCCTGTTTAGCTACCGCACCCATCTGTTTGACGTTAACAATCTAGAGGATCTGGTAGGCGGGCATATCTACGTGGCCGTGCTGCTAATGGCTGGGGGAGCCTGGCATATTTTAGTACCGCCCTTTAACTGGGTGCGGCAGCGGTTTCTGTTCTCTGGAGATGGCATTCTGTCTTACTCGCTCTTTGGCATTGCCCTGGCTGGGTTCGCGGCGTCTTACTACTGCGGTTTTAACACCCTGGCTTACCCGACTGAGTTCTATGGCCCCCCGCTAGCGCTGAAGTCGGCCTTTTTGCCCACCTACTTTGATCCCAACCAAGCTATAGATGCGGGCTACTCGTCTCGCACCTGGCTGGCCAACGCTCACTTTTACCTGGCCTTTTTCTTCTTGCAGGGAGGCCTATGGCACTATCAGCGGGCGATGGGTTTTGACCTCAGTACTACCCTAGCTAACTGGCAACAAAATCGAGCCGCCGCCAGCGATAATCCAGTCTTAACCTACCAAACCTTCTTCTATACTCAACCCCAGCCGCTTTTGCAGGTGCAGTATGGGGCTCCCCAGGCCCAGCCTCAGCCGCTTTTAGTTCAGGAACAACCCTTTGAGGACTACTTCTACCACCCCTCCCAGGGGATTGAAAAGCCGGGTATGGTAGCGACTAACGGTGTACGTACGACCCTGTACCAAACAGTCTATTATCCCAGTAAGCGCACCTTCTATCAATCTCCCGCTCCAGTAGAGGGGGTGCCGATGGCAGGCGGGCGCAGCCGGGAACGGCTTTATGAACCCCCTAGGGCTCACCTGGGTGCCCTGGAGTATCCTAACCCCATCACCTCGGTGATGTATGAACCCAGCCCCAGCAACGGCCATTCCGCTGCCCCAGAGACTGAGGTTTTCCAACATCACCAAGAGGTACCCAGTTAGACGCCTGACTACTTGATTGAGTTAAAAACCGGGGTTCTTTGGGTATGCGCGAAGATTTGCGGCTATTTTCCCAAAGAACCCCGATTTCTGTTTTCTACCCAATACCCAGCCGACCAGCCAGGCTGGGGCTAAGCGGCATTAACACTGCTAGAGATAGAAATAGCGTTAACAGGGCAATCGCAGCACGGGCGTCGTCGGGTTCTGTAATGTCATTTAGACACGGGCGCTCTGGGTTGCGTTGCAGCACCAGAATGAGCAATGCCCAATAGAGCGATAACGGATTGGCCAGAGAAGCCAGCACCAGCAGGATTAGCGTGACGAGGGTCGTGCGGCCTGCTACCCTACGTCCATAAATAGCCTGAACGATACGTCCGCCATCCAGTTGGCCAGCGGGCATTAGGTTAAGCGCTGTAATGACCAGGCCCAGCCAGCCGAGAATTGTGAGCGGGTGTACGTCCACCAGGGGCTCTTGTAACGCTGTTCCCAAAACAACTCTGGCCAGGGTGCCCACCAGCACAGATCCTTGAAAGAATGCGGAGGGGAGTTGAAACAGGCTACCCGGATGCGACAGCGCTAGCCCAGCGATAAGCATTCCTAAGGAAACCACGCCACCTACGGCTGGCCCCATAACGGCGATATCAAACAAAACGCTGCGGTTGGGTAACAGCGACTCAAACCGGGTTAGGCTGCCAAAGGTGCCAATTTGCCAGGTGGGAATTACGAAGGGTGGGCTAAGGCGAATACTGTATTTACGCGCCATAAGCCAGTGACCGGCCTCGTGGCTAACCAACACAGCCACAATGCCGCCTAAAAAAGGTAACGCCGCTGTCCAGCGAGAAAATTCCTGCATCAGGTCAAACCCTTGCAGAATAGCCCCGGCTTCCAGGCTGGTAAAAATCGTAGCGATGCCCAGGGCAATGGCCACCATCCACTGGGTGGCAGTTGTTTTAGCCGGATCCATCGTGGCTGGTAGAACTACCACCGTGGGTTTTTGTTCCTGATTTTCGACCATAAACAGCCGGTAGCGATCGCCCAGTCGCTCCGTTAATAGATTGGCCAGATGAGCTTGTGTCTCCGCTGGTTCACCGCGTAAATTGCCGCGAAAAATAGCGCCCTGGTCGTAGGGAATGGTTTCTGTGCGAAAGTAGGTATCCAGACCAAAAATGCCCTCTATTTGGGCTAAATCCTCTGGGGGAATGGCCATTACCCCTAACTCTGCACCCGCTTTAGCTGGAGCCGCTGTAACCGCATCAGTGGCCTCGGTTGGGCTGGCAGGCTCAGGGCGATCAGTCGCCAAAGAGGGAGTGGCAGGCTTGGCGGAGAGGGCATCCTGGCCAATAGCCCGCAGCCGCCGCCCAAGGTAGATGTATACACCTGTTGAAACCAGCAACAGCACTAAAACACCCGCCAGGTTGATATAAATTCCCAACGCAAACAGCCCAAAGAATATGAGCCAGGGGGCCATCAACACAGCGGACTGAAACCAGGCCAAAAGCCCTACAGTGCCATAAGGAAGAGCACGACGATAGCCCACCGCCAAAATGGCGATCGCGGCCAGCAAAATCAACCCAGTAGTAACCATGATGTATAGTCTGTCGCCATCCTTACAACGTCAGCAAAGTTCCCCTCAGTCTACCGCTGATGGGCCTTGCCGACCAATGGCAGTAGGCATCAGGCATCAGGTTTCAGGTTGGGAGGTTGAGGTGGCCACGCCTACAGTAAAACCGGGATCTACAAATTCCCTGGAGAAGTATCGCCCTAGCAGCCCATAGGTAAGCAGACCGGCCCATTCCCGCAGAACCAGGCGCTGCCGTTGGCGAATGTCAAAACTAGCGGGCACTCGACTGGGGTGAGGGATGACCTCAAACCCAAAGCTGCGGAAGGTGAGGGTGGAGCGTAAAAGATGGGGCAAGTCAGTCACCAGAATCACCCGTTTAATGCCCTGCGGTTGTAATAGCGCCGCTGTGAATTCGGCATTTTCGTTGGTTGTAGCCGAGCAGGGTTCACCCTGAATGGCGCTGGCTGGCACACCAACCTTAGTCAGCATCTGCCCTAGCTCAATGGCGTCGCTCCGGCCACTGGTAAACACCAGGGGAGCCCGCCCCTGCTGCCAGAGTTCTGCCGCCACATTGACTCGGCTGGGGCGAAAGTCTGCCCCACGGCCCAGTACCACAATGGCATCTGCCGGTTGGCCAGAGTCTGACGGGGTCAGCAGCGCCAGCCCCCGACCACCCAGCTTAGCCGCCACTGGGAGCGCCATCAGGCCATAGCCCATCAGCAAAATCAGGCCTAGGCCGCTTACGGCCCGCTTCCACCGCCAGGTCGAAAACAGCCAGGGTAGGGCAATTATCCCGGCCAAAATTGACACCATCACCGAGGGTTGAATAAGCCATTGCAACCAGCGCCAGCCGGTATGGGTCCAGTAGCTGGTTGAGGTCAGTTGACACGTCGATAGATCCACCATAAAAGCCTCCAAGGGTCTGTATTTCAGGATTGCGCAAACTGAAGACCGGCAAGATATCCTAAACATCAGGGAACCCAACTGTATCGCCTAGCCCTGGGTCATTGACCTCAGCTAGCGACTTGCTCTTTACGGTAAACGAAACGTTACGTTTCAAGTTCCCCCTCCGCCGTCTCTTGATGAAGTTTTTATGGTGATGACCAACCAGCCAGCCAGCTTGGCCATCGCAACGGATGACTTCCGTATTACCTTTGCGCCCCTCAGTCTAAAGGAGGTTTACCGCCAGGCCGACGACCCTGCCAATGGGGCTGTCGTGGTTATGAGTGGCATGGTGCGCAATAACACCGATGGCCTCAACGTTTTGGCCCTGGAATACCAAGCCTACGAGCCCATGGCGCTGGATATTTTTCGGCAAATTGCCATCCAAATTCGCCAGACATGGCCAGAGGTGAATCGGGTGATTATCCATCACCGTACTGGCAAGCTCTCGGTTGGAGAAATTAGTGTGCTGGTGGCGGTGGGTTGCCCGCACCGCTCAGAAGCCTTTGCCGCCTGCCAGTTTGCCATTGATACCCTCAAACACAATGCCCCGATTTGGAAGAAGGAATGGTACACCGGCCCCGATGGCACTCTGGCTAGCAGTTGGGTGAGTATTGGGGCCTGCGAACAGCAGGATGAACCTTGCTAGTTACTGTGATGCATATTGTAGTTGTCCAGATAGGGGTAGTCAAACAGCCCATGCTCGTTAACATCCCGCCCATTGAACTGGCTGTAATCGTGTTGGCAAAGTTCCAGTAGATTCCGTAAAACGGGCTTATTCTCCACTAGGGCAGGCAGAACTTCAAGTTCCATCGCAGTCTCACCACCCATCACCTCACAGTTCTCCGACATGCTGAAGCACAGAATTGATGAACCGCTGGCTGAAGTAGATCCCGGCCCCATGCATCGCCTCCAATAACGGCTTAACCGCTTCGATCTCGCCCAGTTGCTTTACCTGAACCAATAACCCCACCGACCCCGTAACCTTAAGCTGCAACGACTCAGCTACCTTGCGCCCGGTCAGCTCATCCATCAGCACCAACCGCCCGCTTTTCTAGCGCTAGGGCAATTACGGCGGCTTCTCCTCTATCGAGGGTTGGTAACAGCAGGCGCATCTGCTGCTCAGATCGCAAAGATTCAACCTGAACCCAGGTCTCCTGTGGTAAGTGAATCTGGCCGGTGGTGGTTCCGCTGTAGGCCATTATCTCATCAGCAACCGTTTCAGGGATTACGATCTGCTGGACGACCCTTTGCATCAAGGCAATTGCCCTTGATGCAAAGGCGATTAGGGGCGTGGCGTTGCTGATGATATCCGTCATATGATGTCAGTCATGAGCAACCAACTCAGCCAGTCCGGCTAGGTCAGTCTGTAGTGCTGATTCGTCGTAGTCGAAGGCAACAATTCCCTTTCGAGCCAGAAGATCCATAAACGCCAGACGATTGAGCCCAGCCAGTTCTGCTGCTTTGCCCAAAGATAATTGCTTCTCTTGAAAAAAGGAGATCGCCGCCAACACCCTCAGTTGTTGACCCAAATCAGCCGCTCCCATTTTCAGGGCGGCTAAAATATCTTGGGAGACTTCAAGGGTAATCGTTTCAGTACTCATCGCTGTCCTTCCGGTTGGGGGGTTAGGGAGCGTTCTGCCTTGATTTTACCTATTGAGCCGCTACAAAGCGCTCCTTGGCTATCGCTCGCAACCGTTCAATATCCTCCCGCCGGGTTATGGACAGTGGCACGGTTCGCTTCACTTCCTCCAGCAGCAGGGCGGTATCGGCGGGTCGAGTTTCGTACAACGCCCGATAGTGCGCGGTGATAATCAGTTGTTCAATCTCGGCCCCGCTAAAGCCCTCGGTAGCGGCCACCAGGGTTGGTAGATCATAGTGATCGATGGTTTGGCGGCGGCGGTTGAGGTGGATGCGCAAGATCGTCTCCCGCTCAGCGGCAGCGGGCAGGTCAACAAAGAAAATCTCGTCAAAGCGGCCTTTGCGCAACAGTTCTGGCGGCAGAGCGGAGAGATCGTTAGCAGTGGCTACCACAAAAATTTCCTGGGATTTTTCTTGCAGCCAGGTTAGAAAGTAACCAAACAGGCGACGACTGAGGCCGCCATCGGCTTCGCTGCTGGCCTGGCCCATGCTTTTCTCGATTTCGTCAATCCACAGGATGCAGGGAGCCATGGTTTCTGCCAATGTGACCGCCCGCCGGAAGTTTTTGTCAGACTCGCCAATGTACTTGTCGTAAAGGCGACCGGCATCAAGCTTGAGCAAGGGTAGGTTCCACTGGCCCGCAATGGTCTTAGCGGCCAGGGATTTGCCGCAACCCTGAATGCCCACAATTAAAATGCCCTTGGGGGCAGGCAGGTTATGGGCACGGGCCTGAGGGGTAAATCCTACCCGGGCATGGGCCAGCCAGCGCTTCAACCCCTCAAAGCCGCCGAGTTCCGCCAGGTTGGTTTCGGGTGGAAAGTAGTCCAGCAGGCCCTCCTCGCGAATAACGCGGGCCTTGCGTTCCTGCACTCGCTGAATATCCTCTGCATTGAGTTTGCCGTCGTGCAGAGCCGCGTAGGAAACAACCTTGCGGGCCTGGCTGAGCGTCATGCCTTCGAGGGCTTTGACCAGCGCGTGGATATCTTCGGGGGTAAGTTCTACCTTAACCCGGCCCTTCAAGGCTCGTACCACATCGGAAACAGCGGCATACAACTCTTCTGGTTGCGGCAGCTTTAGATCCAGGAGAAATTCAGCTAAAGGTTGATTTAAGGT
>JAAUUR010000403.1 GCA_012031045.1 Leptolyngbyaceae cyanobacterium SM2_5_2 | reverse complement strand
CATAGATTATAGTCAGCTTTTTCTTCTTCTCAAATTCAATTTCAAAAGGCTCTAAAGATCCGCGAAGGTGTTTAATAGTTATTTTTTTTAAGAGGTTGATTAGTCATGATATTCTTCCTCTGATTTTTGTTGGCTCAGTTCAATGTCTACCTTCCAATCTTCAGGAGTCAGGCTTCCGTCAGTCAACTTGCTCACTAACCGCTGGCCTCGCTCTGGTGTCAACAGCTTTTCTTGGGAAAGGCGGTCAATAATTTTTTGAGCTAATTGTTTTGAAGGGGATTCCATGACAGCTAAATACTCAAACTATTTGAACTCTAATCAACTGAAGCTCTTATAAGCTCCACCGAATCGTAAACAAGGGCTGAAGCTCACTCTTCTGATCCAGTTTTCCCTCAATTTGAGCAATCAACCTATCCCGTTGCTCATCCACGTCGTCTTGAGCATCAAATAAAGACCTTCGCTTCTGATTCCGCAATTTCTCTAGTTCCTTCACCTGTTTTTGTCCGGCTAGCTTCTCTTCTAAAGTCAATGCTGCCGTCGCGGCCCGTTTAGCCTCCTTAATTTGCCGATCAATTTCCTTAATCTCTCGCTCCAGCACCACCTTCAGGTCATCCGCCCAATCGTCTAGTTTCCTGCCTCCGTCTCAAAAAAAGCTGCGTTCCGCTGGGAGATTGCCTGCCGCTGCTGTTTCTCTTGGCGCTGGGTCAACTCATCTAGCTGACATTTAACCTCGGCAGCTAGATCTACCCGCTGAAGCACTACTCTGCCCGGTAGCGATAGCAGCCGTTCAGCCATGTCTTCATCCAAAATTTCCCCACTCTCAGTCACCGCCGCAAACAGCAGGTGCTCTTCTACCTGGTCTAATGCTTCTACCCTTAGCAGCGACAGCGACAATGCCCCTCGCTGCCCCAGGAACGGCTCTAAAATCGACACCTTGCCATCGTGAGAGCCATAGTCAAACTCAACGGTAGCGGCTGGTAGCGATCGCTGCTTTGCCTGCTTAATAACTACTTCAGCCAGTGGATGCCCAACCCGATAGGTAAAGGCATCGCCAGATTGGCGGGGCAGTTCATACCGTCCTAGGGGAATAGCGGCCTGGTTAGCGTCTTGGGGGAGTTTGTATAAGTCAAAGGCCATGTCACTTAAAAACTCAGCCTGGTCTCTCAACTCGTGGCGAGTGAGCTGCATCAGACGTTTCTCAAACCGGCTCAAAATTGCCTGAGAGTCTTTTGCCCGCATTTTGAGCTTTTCGCGCACCTCGTCGTCAAAGTTTTCCAGCAGCTTGCAGCGGGTATCGCTCATCGCCGTTTTAATTTCATAGCTCAGCTCCTGCTGGAGTTGGTCAAAGGCGGCAGAAATGTCCTCTGGCAGGCGGCAGCGCTGGTAGATAGCGGCAATGCGTTTTTTCAAAATCGACCCCCGATTCGATCGCTCCTAGCACCTCATCGCTGGTGCCAAACACCCCCTCAAACAGCTTAAACTTTTGATCTAACAGCTCATACACCCGCTTGTCGGCCTCATTCTTGCGGTTCAGAAAGTTAACCACCACTACATCGTGCTTTTGCCCATAGCGATGGCAGCGGCCAATGCGTTGCTCAATGCGCTGGGGATTCCAGGGCAGATCGTAGTTAATGACCAGTGAGCAAAATTGCAGGTTAATGCCCTCTGCCCCCGCCTCGGTGGCGATCATAATGCGGCCCTGCTCCCGAAAATAGTCCACCAGGGCTGATCGCATATCGGCGGTTTTAGAACCTGTCACCCGATCAGACCCCTGGTGTCGCTGGAGCCAGTCGGCATAAATCTGCTTAGACTGCTCATCGGTGTTCGAGCCGTTAAACAGCACAATGCCTTTGTTCCAGGGGCTATCGCCGAGAAGTCGCATTAGATAATCTTGGGTACGGCGAGACTCGGTAAAAATAAGCGCTTTTTGGGCACCGCCCAGGGCAGTGGTTTGTTTAAAAGCCTCATCTAGCGCCTTGAGTAAGGCTACCCCCTTGGCATTGTGCTCAATTGAGGTCGCCAGGGCCGCAAAGTCATCAAGTTCATCAATTTCACGCTTGAGTGCCGCGTTCTCCTGCGGAGTTGGTGGAGTGCCAGGCTCGTCGTCCGACCATTCTTCCGCCGTTTCGTCTAAAGCTTCATAGTCTTGATCTAGTGCTTCAGCTATAGATCCATCCGGTTGCGGCTCGTAGAGTTTAGCCTTGAGTCGGCTTGCCATGGTAGTGAGGGCACCGGCAATAGCAAAGGTCGAAGAGGCCAGCAGCTTACGTAGCACCAGGGTAATCAGCGATCGCTGTCCCGCCGGAAGCGCCTGCAAATTGTCCCGCTGTAGATATTCCGACACTAGATTGTAGAGCCGGTCTTCGCTCTCCTCGGGCGTAAATTCTTCTACCAGGGTATGGCGCTGGGTAAACGGCACGTAGGCCGTTACCTGTCGCCGTAGAGTGCGGTGGCAGAGCGGCTGCAGCCGCTCTTTTAGGCTCTGAACTTTGTAGTCCTGCTTAAGGTTAGAAAATTGCTCACGAAAGCTTTTCAGGTCACCAAAGGCGCGATTATCAATGAAACTGACCAGACCATAGAGTTCGAGTAAAGAGTTCTGCAAGGGTGTAGCCGTCAGCAGTAGCTTATGGCGGCCTTCTAGCGATCGCTTGAGCGTATTGGCAATCACATTGGTGGGCTTGTACACGTTCCGCAGTCGGTGGGCCTCATCGATTACCACCAGATCCCAAAGAACACTTCTGACTTCTACCTCTTTGCTACGGGCAAACTGGTAGGAGCAAAGCATGATGGCATCCTGAGTATCAAAGGGATTGACAACCCCAGCTTTGACCTCGGTATTAAAAGACTTGCTCTCTAAAATCTTGCAGGGTAAGAAGAATTTCTCGGTTAGCTCTTGCTGCCATTGTTTGCGTAGGTTAGCCGGAGTGATTACTAAAATTCTGCAGGCACGTTCAGCCCACTTCTGGGCTATCACTAAACCTGCTTCAATAGTTTTTCCTAGACCAACTTCATCAGCCAGTAATGCTCCCTTTGATAAGGGTGAGCTAAAAGCAAATAACGCGGCATCTACTTGGTGAGGATTGATGTCTACTTGTGCTCCAGCAAAAGTACCGGCTAATTTCTCTAATCTGTCTGATGAGTAACGTTTTGTTAGCTCATAAGCATAGTATTTGGCGTGATAGTCCGTCAGATACATGGTTTGCTTAGAAAGAGAATATAATCGTGAAAAATCAGGGCGAATGGGTGACGATCCCTTTCTGGCCGCCTTTGCTTTCTAAGGTTGACCCTCGCTTTTCTTTTTAGGCCACGATCGCACCAACACCGTCAGCAGAGTAATCACCGTAATGGGAATAACAAATAGCAGCATTACCTGGCTAAAAATGGCTATCTGCTCATGGTCATAGGCTCTGAGAATTAGGTAGGTGGCATAGGCTACGTAATAGCCCACAAAGACAAAGCCCTCCCATCGAGAAATAATATTGCCGGTAAAAAAGATAGGGATGCAGGCCAAGGCCACCGCTACCATCACCGGTAGATCAAAGTTCAGCACTGAATTGGGGATGATGATACCCGGCCCTGACACCATGGCCGTTACCCCTAAAACGGTCAAGATGTTGAAAATATTGCTGCCCACTACATTGCCTACGGCAATGTCGCGCTCCCCCCGTAGGGTTGCTACCACGGAGGTAGCCAGTTCCGGCAGGGAGGTACCCGCCGCCACAATAGTTAGGCCAATTACCAGCTGGCTTACCCCAATCGCCTGGGCAATGTCTACGGCACCATACACAAACATCCGCGAGCCCAGCACCAGCGTTCCTAACCCTGCTAGCATTAAGACCACATCAATGAGCCAGGTCCAGTGAGTCGTACTTTTGGGGCCATACTCCTGATCGTACTCGGCCTGGACTTCGGCGTTGGTTTCGCGGCGGCTTTGGTAAAGCAAAAACAGGGTGTAAACGATGCCCCCCAGAAGTAGTACAAAGCCATCGGAGGGCTGCAGTCTACCGTCCAGGCAAAACAGCATCAGCAGCGCGGAGATGCCAATCATAATGGGTACATCCAGCCGAATCAGCTGCTGGGCCACCACCAGAGGAGAGACCAGGGCCGATAGTCCGAGAATCACTAATACGTTAAAAATGTTGCTGCCAATGACGTTGCCCAGGGCAATATCGCTTTGCCCGGCCAGGCTAGATTGAATGCTAACCGCCATTTCGGGGGCACTGGTGCCGTAGGCCACAATGGTTAAACCAATGATTAAGGGAGAAATGCCAAATAGCCGGCCAGGCTAGAAGCTCCACGAACTAATAACTCGGCCCCTAACACTAAGAGCCCAACCCCAGCTATAAGCAAAAGGATGGCAACGGTCATATTCTGATCTCACTAAGTCAACAGGTAACGGTAATGCAGAGCTAATAGGTCAAGATGGGTTCAAGCTTAGGATGAATAAACAACCCACCGCCTGATAAGCCGTGGAGAAATGTCGCATTCCACACCGCCGCCCTGATCTAGTATGTCTGATTCTGCTCCATCTGTTTCTATCTCGACTGCTCTGGCCCCCTGGCGCAGTGCCCTGGGGCGAGCGCTGCATCGCAATCGCAGTCGTCCCTATAGCCGCTATTTTCAGTTGGCCACGGTGCAGACCAATGGCCGCCCGGCCAACCGTACCGTGGTATTTCGCGGCTTTTTGCCCGACAGTAATCAACTGA
>JAAUUR010000402.1 GCA_012031045.1 Leptolyngbyaceae cyanobacterium SM2_5_2 | reverse complement strand
CCACCTGCATGACCACCAGGCCGACCCTCAGGAGGTTGAACTCTCTTACCCCCGCTAGCCCCCTCTAGTTTGTTCTACACCTGGCTGCCCGATACGCGAGTGCGGGCCGGGGGACGAGGTGGTAATTATTGAGAGCGATGCCCAACTCTACAGCCCCGCCAGCACAGCCAAAGCCGCCGCTGAACCAACCTCAAAGCCTTTCCGTCATCCCTTTAAAACCGCTAGCCAGGTGTTCAACCGGCTCCGCGACTGGCCTACCCTTAAACAGGATTTGCTCAGCTTATGGCGAGCCGGGTCAGAAAATCAAATTCGTCAGGTGGCCATTGTTTGCAGCCTTACGGTGTTAGCGTTGTGCCTGATTGGCACCCTGCTATTAGAAGTTAACTCACCGGAAGAGATTTCCATTTTTGACGCCTTCCTGTTTACCTTTATCACTCTATTTGGCGGCTATGGAGATGTATTTGGAGCTCTTGGCGACTTTTACCGCCCCCGCCTGCTTCAGATTTTTGGCATTCTGTTGACTCTGGCTGGAGCCGCTTTTGTAGGGGTGCTCTACGCCTTGCTCACCGAAAAACTGCTAACCCTGCGGTTTGAATTTATGGAACGCCGCCCACCCGTGCCAGAAAAAGATCATGTGGTGGTGATTTGGTTGGGGCGCGTGGGGCGTCAGGTGTTGAGTTTGCTTCAGGAATTAAAACAGCCAGTGGTAGGCATTACACCCCAAACCGTAGACGCTGACGTCTTACCTAAAGTGCCGTTTCTAACCGGCGACATCGCCGCCTCCCTTGACAAGGCTAACCTGGCCTCGGCCAAAAGCGTGGTTGCTGTTAGTGATGATGAAATTCAGAATCTAGAACTAGGTCTAATGGCCCATCGCTTAAACCCCCACTGCCGGGCCATCATTCGCACCTATGACCAGCAGTTTACTGATCGGGTGGCCAAAATCTTTCCCTTTGCTCAGGTCATCTGTGCCTCAGCTATCTCGGCCCAGGCCTTTGCTGGCGCGGCCTTTGGGGAAGATGTGATTGGCCTGTTTCGGCTGTATAACCAAACCGTGCTGGTTACCCAATACTCTGTCGAAGACAGAGATACACTCCATGGCCTGCTACTGTCTGAAATTACCTATGGCTATGGGGTTGTACCGATCTGGCACCAGCGCCAGAACCAGACAGGAAAAGTCATGCCGTCGGAGGATATTAGCCTGCAACTGGGCGATCGCCTGGTGGTGCTAGCTACTATCAGTGGTTTACGCCGCATTGAGCAGCGTAAGCTGGCCCCGCAAACCTGGAGAATCCATGTCGAAGCGGCTCTCACCGCTGACGCTCTCTTTGATGGCGCGTCTGAGATTGCTCGTATTTCCGGTTATAAGCTGGGTGATGCCAGAGATTTTATGGCTAAGCTACCCAATACTCTGCCCAAGCCCATGTATCGCCACCAGGCTCTCAGATTGGTTCGCTTGCTGACCCGCGCCCAGGTTAAGGCTTCTATTGTGCCACCGGCTTAGCTTGGGGTCTGGCCAGTAAAATCATTGCCCCAGGCCGAAAAAACCAACCGTAGACAAGCTACATCTAACCCGGCAAGGAAATGTCGCATAACGACACTAAATTCGGCACGATATCAAACAGCTCCCGAATGTACAGAAGTCAAGGCATAACCCGCATTAAATAGATAAAACGGAAGCGGTGGGATTTGAACCCACGAGGGAAGGTTTACTCCCCTACCTCCTTAGCAGGGAGGCGCTTTCGACCACTCAGCCACGCTTCCAAGGAATAGTCTTTGGCTAGTGTAGCAGAGACTTGCCCAGACGCACACCTTTTGCTAACGCTTATATAAAGCTACCGGCTGATGGCAACCAATCTAAGCACCTCTCTGGGTTTTTGGTAAAATGCTCTCAGCTTGCGGAATTCGCTCCGTTGGTAGAGTGCTGGGTTGACGAAGCCTGGCCAGTGGCCAATCGCACCGCAGCCATACTTAGGGGAATTAGCTCAGTTGGTAGAGCGCTGCGATCGCACCGCAGAGGTCAGGAGTTCGAATCTCCTATTCTCCATTCTCTCAAACCCGTACAGGCCAAGGGTTGTATCCCTCATCAACAAAGTGATTCAGAGCCTTGCTGAGTTGCTGGGGCCGGACGCTGTTATGCCACTTTTGGCCATTTTGGATCGAAATTGGATCGAAAGATTCCTCGATCCATTCGATCCAATCTCTGTAGGGCTTTCACCATGGCCAATGCTTCTAGAGCGAAGAAGGGTACCGTCTCGGTGACCAGCGACCGCGATCGGTTGCGTCTGGGCTGGCGTTACAAAGGCGAACGCTATTTTCTGTTTATCGGGCTCCCTGACACCGTCACGAATCGGAGAGTGGCCGAGGCCAAGGCGTCTCAAAGCGAACTCGATATGATGTCGGGGCATTTCGATCCAACGCTTCGAGCCTATAAATTACCTGAGTTCGACAGCTAAAAAGCGGCCTGTGGGAGGGCTTTAAGCTCATCATTAGGGATGCCCAACGAAGGCTTATCGGGGTGGTAGGCGTAGGCGATCAACCCCGATACCAGATTGACGAGGAAGTTGAAGGGACTGCGGTGCCGCGAATGCTCAATCTGGCAGAGGCTCTTGAGCTGGTCATTGACTGTTTCAATAATCGGACGCTTGCGCAGCAGGATCTTGTCGAGCAGCGGCATGAGGGCATTTTTCATGTTCTTGCGGCGTTTAGTCATCAGCTCTAGGAGGCCACGCTCGAAGAGCGCCTGCGAAATGTACCCCCGGTCGCCAAACAGCTTGCCAACCAGGTTTTTCGTCATGTCGGGAACCGGCTTGCGGTCGTCGGTATTGCCCGGAGTGAGGGAGACGGCCAGCAGCTCACCGTGGTCGTTGATGATGAGGTGCAGCTTAAAGCCGAAATACCATCCCACCGAGGATTTGCCCCACCCCGCTAAGCCCTTGAAGGTCTTATGAACCTTAGCGCGCTTGATGTGACAGACCGCCACCGCAGTGGAATCGATCAAGCTGATGCCGGTCACCTCGCCAAAACAACAGATGTTGAGAAAGCTCACTAACGCCATAAAGCTCCAAGGCATGAGCTCTACAAACCGTCCGTAGCTGACCAAGTTGGGGAAGGCATCCCGCCAGTCAGCCAGAACTTTTTGGTTGTAAAAATCCTTAAACGTCCGGTAGCCTGAGCCATGGAAGGCGATGACGATGGTCATCACTTCGCTGACACTCAACCGAGACTGATAGCCTTTCGGCTGGCCATCGCACGGCAACCGGGGAACAGCTCGTTCACAGAACTGCTCAAACTCGCGGTAGAAGTCGTCAACGTCGCAGAAGATTTGGGTCAGGTCGAGGCGCGCTAGACTCAAAGACATGGCTGAGGGGCTTAGAATTCAATACTTTGAGCGTGACCCTCAGCCTTTCTTTCAGCACTCTCAATCCTTGTCGAACTCAGGTTTTCAGGAGATTGCCACAGGCATCCGCGAAATTGCGCTTGAAGTGAGGCGCAACGCCCCAGCTACAGACTAATCATCCGGCCCCAACCATAAGGAGACCAATGAGCTTCTTAGACTCTCGCAACGACACAGTGGCCGTACAGTGCAACTGACCGCGTTCAGTGCACCCTATCCGGTGGGGTAGACAAAGTGGCGCTCAACTCGTGGTGAATTTCACGTCGAATAGCAAGCGGCCTAAAATCCCAGATTAGTCATTGCCATCGCTGGTTGAGAACAAAATACCGAAAGAGCCTGGTAGACCTTGCATCTCAGCATAATCATCCCCCGTTACTAACGTGGGGTCTTCTTCATAATCCTCAACAGCTTCCTCAAGGAAACGATTACAAAGCCACTTAGCGACTTTGCCGAAATCGCGGTCAGCATCCAAAAACAATACGCCTACAACCGCCTCAAACATCTCGCCCCAGACACCAGGTTCATCTTCAGGAGGTTTCCGGTTTTTTCGATCCCCAGGAAGAGCTAACCTCGGGTAGGCCAAGGGCGATCGCAAAGTTAGCCAAGAACGGTCCATTCACTAAATTTTGCCGATAGTCATCAAAATCTTCGTGGGTTAATTCGCGCCTGGTGCCATAGAGGAAATCCGCCAGAATGGCGTCTATCAGCATGTCACCCAAAAAAGCAAGTCGGCGGAATTCTCGCTTGAGTATGACTTGTTGCTTGGGCGGCAGTCCCGACTCATTGATAGTGCAGGGATCCGTAAGGGCGATCTTAAGTAACTCGTCACTGTGAAAATCGGGAAACGTGATCGCACGCTTAGCCTCTTCAAGTTTGATCATGATGGCAGGCATCGATAAAAGTCCTTGCTGGGTTCACTCAACCATTCTTCCCAGTGGACTCCCTCGTCTCTAAAGCCTCCCTCAAGAGCATTTCAACCACAAACGTAAACGATCGCTGCTCTCTATCTGCGATCGCCTGAATGGCATCCCTCATCGGGTCTGGCAGGTAAATGCTGGTCTGGCGCTTCTGGGTAGTCATAACCGCTCTATCTAGCTCTAGAGCAAGCCTAGGCAACTCACATCCGTTAGCCTAAGTCGCCTCAGCCCGGTTATTGCCCAGGCTGGCCTTTACCAGCACTCAGGAGGTGCCCGCCCTATGGCCCAACCTTTCCCACGCCAGCGATCACACCAGCTTCATGTCATCCATCAAGCCTTCGGGTATGCCCTCAACCCTGGCCACCTACACCTCCCGCCCACCACTGATCTGCCTGCC
>JAAUUR010000401.1 GCA_012031045.1 Leptolyngbyaceae cyanobacterium SM2_5_2 | reverse complement strand
CCACTTACCTTGAAGATTATGTTTTGCCGCTGGTGGATGGGCCGCTGGTGATCGCCCTGGACGAGGTCAACGAGCTATTTCAGTATCCAAGAATTTCGGCAGAGTTTTTGCCGTTGCTGCGATCGTGGTACGAAGATGCTCGCGAAATCCAAGCATGGAGCCGCGTGCGCTGGATTCTCTCCCATGCTACGGAGGTGTATGTGCCGCTGCAACTACACCAGTCTCCCTTTAATGTCGGGCTGGCCCTGCGGCTGCACCCCTTTACCCTAGCCCAGGTACAAGACTTGGCCTGCCGCCACCAGCTACCCCTGGGCCGCAGGTCGCGATGGTACTCAGAAGCTACGGTCGCTGTTACAGGTGGTGAGTTGTCGGCCTGGGCTGGTGCGGCTGGCGCTCTATGCCTGGCCCAGGGCGACCTTAGCCTAGAGCAGCTGATCGAAGAAGCCCCCACCCAGGCGGGCATTTATGGTGACCACCTGCGGGAATTGCTGGCCGCTTTGTACCCTCACCCTGACTTGCAGGTGGCCTTGCGCTATGTGATTGAGTCGGCGGAGCCGGTGGCTCTGGAGCCGATCTCTGCTTACCGACTCGAAAGTCTGGGTCTGGTCAACCTAAGCAAGAACCTACTCACTCCCAGTTGCGAACTCTATCGCCAGTACTTTCTCCGGTTTTTGCCTCCGTCCTTGAGTTCGACCTATGGTTGAGTACCGGGTGGGAGGTAGCCTTGCTGCCGATGACCCTACCTACATAGAGCGAGAGGCCGATCACACCCTTTACACATCGCTGGTCAAGGGCGAGCTGTGCTACGTACTGACCTCGCGGCAGATGGGCAAGTCGAGCCTGCGACTGCGCACCCGCCAGCGGCTAGAGGCCAAAGGCATGGGGCGCTGTGCGGCGATTGACCTCAGTCGCATGGGCAGTCAGCAGATTACCCCCGATCAGTGGTATCTGGGCTTGGCCTTTGACCTGCAGCGCAAGTTTCGCCTGTCTAATGGGGTTGATTTGCCCACCTGGTGGCAGGGGTTAGGGCCGCTACCACCCGTGCAAAAACTAAGCTATTGGATAGAAACCGCCCTACTCACCACCCAGCCCGCCCAGCCCCTGTTCATTTTTTTGGACGAAATCGATGGCGTGAAGGGACTAAGCTTTTCGGCAGGGGATTTTTTTGGACTGGTGCGCTTTTGCTACAACCAGCGGGCTGAGAACCCCGTCTACCGCCGCCTCAATTGGGCCATGTTTGGGGTGGCCACCCCCAATGACCTGGTGGCGGCGCACCAAACCCCGTTTAACATTGGCCGAGCAATTTCCCTAGCGGGCTTTACGCCGGATGAGGCTGCTCCCTGGCAACGGGGCTGGCGGGGCTGGCTGAGCGGCCCAAGCAGGTGCTGGCGGCAGTGCTCCAATGGACAGGGGGCCAGCCCTTCTTAACCCAGAAACTCTGCAATCTAATTCAGGCCGCCCAACGGGATCATCCCATCGTGGCGGGTGCCGAGGGGGCGCAGGTGGAGGCGTTAGTGAGATCGCACCTAATCCACCACTGGGAAGCCCAGGACGACCCCGAACACCTGCGCACCATTCGCGATCGCCTGCTGGCTGACGAATTGAGATCGGGCCGCCTGCTCAGCCTGCACCAGCAGATTCTCACCGTTGGTGCTATTCCCGCTGACGGCAGCCCAGACCAGGCCGAGCTTAAGCTGTCAGGGATTGCCATCGCGCGCAACGGTCATCTCCAGATTGCCAACCCCATCTATGCCGCCGTTTTCAGCCTCGATTGGGTCAACCAGTGCCTGGCTCAGCAGCGTCCCTACGCCGTCATGCTGCAAGCCTGGGTCGCCTCTAATTTTCAAGATGACTCGCGTCTGCTCATGGGTCAGGCTCTGCAAGATGCCCTACGCTGGGCTGCCGACAAAAGCCTCAGCGATCTCGACTACCGCTACCTCTCCGCCAGCCAAGAGTGGGATGCCAAAATGGTGCGCCTAGAGCTAAAGGCTAAAAACCAAGCTAACCACATGCTTGCCGAGGCCCAACGCAAGACCAATCAGATCATCTGGTTCAGCTACCTCAGCCTGGGAACCTGCCTGGCGATCTCTCTGGTAGCGCTGTTGATCAGTCTACTCAGATCCTGAGGAGATTTTATAATAGCCGCCATATTAGTTAGGACATTTTGACGGATGTCGGTCTATGGGGAAGGGCTGCCGCTGGGCAAAAAATTCGCTACCCTAGACGGTCGTGTGGTTTGGCGTTTCTAGGCCAAGCTGCGGTGTTTCTGGAAAGGGATGTCGCCAATGGTGAGGCTGCAATGGATAATGACCGGGTTGGTAGTGGGTGGCGCTAGCTTAATGCTGGGCTTAGGCGGGCTACAGCCCTACGGATTGGCCCAGCCAGAGGGGATGGAATTGCCGGTAGAGGCAGAATTACTTAAGCAAACGGCGGCTCAGCGCTACACTCAGGCCATGCTGGTGGGCTACGCTGCTGCTGAGCAGGGCGACTACCACACGGCGCTAATCAACTTTCGCCGCGCTTTAAAGGTTAGACCCGGCGATCGCTACGCCAGTGCCGCCATTCGCAATATGGAAACCTCCATCGCCCAGGAGCGAGCCGAGGCGGCCAAGCTAGCCGAAATCAACCGTTTGGAGACCACCCTGGCCAGCGCCGTGGCCGCTAATGACTGGGCCTGCGCGGCGGCCTCGGTAGATCGCCTGGTGGAACTGGTGCCGCCCACCTCCACCGACCGGGCTCGATTAGTCGCCTACCGGGGCGAGCTAACCGGCCTGATTCAATCGCGCGATAATCTAGACCAGTGGTCTACGATTTGCCCCGGCGGCAGAGTGTAGCAAGTCTATGGCATCGTTTCCTAATTTGGTGACACCAGCCTGGCTGGCCGAGCATCTCAATGACCCCAATCTGGTGATTGTGGACTGCCGCTTTGCCCTAGCTGAGCCGCATCAGGGGCGAGAGCAGTACGAGGCTGGGCACATTCCCGGAGCCTGGTATTTGGATTTGAATCAGGATTTATCCAGCCCGGTGCAAGCCCACGGGGGCCGTCATCCGCTACCTGATATTGATGCCCTACAAGCGGTGCTGGAAGGAATTGGTATATCCTCCCAAACGCCGACTGGCCCCACCCGCGTGGTGGCCTACGACGATTCGCGCTTTGCCTTTGCGGCTCGGCTGTGGTGGTTGCTTAAATACCTGGGTCACGACCCGGTGGCCGTGCTAGACGGCGGCTGGACGGCCTGGCAGCACGGGGGCTATCCGGTTAGCTCCGGGTTACCAACGGGGCAGCCAGGGCAGTTTGTTCCCAGCTCCCGTACCGATTGGGTTGTAGATATTGACTATGTCCGCCGCCGTAAGGATGAGCCAGGGGTGTGGTTGATCGATTCGCGATCGCCCGAACGCTACCGGGGCGACCTCGAACCCATTGACCCGGTGGCTGGCCGCATCCCCGGTGCCGCCAACCAATTCTGGCAAGAGGTTTCCACCCCTGCCGGAGCTATGCGTTCCCCAGAAGACTTAGCCCAGCACTGGGCCAATCTGGATGAGGCCGAGGAGGTGATTGTCTACTGCGGCTCTGGGGTAACCGCCTGCGTGAATCTGCTCTCGCAAGCGGTAGCCGGTAAGCCCATGGGCAAGCTCTACGTGGGTGGCTGGAGCGATTGGTGTTCTTATCCATAACCTATGCCGTTATTTACGCCGCCTTGGTTTTTGAAAAACGGGTTGTCGATGACCCTCTACATTGCCCTGGTAGCTAACCGCACCTGGGAGCAAACCATCGCCCTACAGCCCGTTGTCTATAACGACCATGTCTTTACGGGCTATGGTGGTGTCCCCATTTTTGGTCAGTGGTCTGTACCGCCCACCGCCAAGGGCACGATTATCGCCACCTACGGCATCACCGGCAGCCTAGAAAACCAGTGGTTCCTTAACATCCTGGGCCGCAAAGCCTACCATCGTGGCTACGCTGTCGTGCTCTTCGACTGGCGGGCCCACGGCAAAACGGCAGAACTGTCGCCCACCCTCACCTCCGACGGCCTCTACGAAGGGGAAGACTACATCGCCCTCGCCGTCGCCGCCAAAAAGCTGGGGTGTCCTCCCCCCTACTGGTTTGTGGGCTACTCCCTGAGTGGGCAGCTAGCCCTGTGGGCAGGCAAGGCCGCCATGCAGTTACCGGCAAATAGCGGCCTCAGCCGGTCTGATATTGGCGGCGTAGCCGTAGTTTGCCCCAGCCTAGACTCCACCCGCTCCCTACGTTATTTGATGGCTGATCCCCTGGGGCGCTTTTTGGAACAGGCCATTGCCAAAGAACTCAACCGCCTGGCCCAGCGGCTGCACCAGGCCCACCCCGGCGAGTTTGACTTAGTCGCGATCGACCGCGCTGACAGCATCTGGAGCTTCGACCATGAACTGGTCATCCCGCGCCTGGGCTTTGCCAGCGTCGAAGACTACTACGCCGCCAGCAGCCCCCTCCCCTTTCTATCGGATCTGGACGTTCCCACCCTAATTCTCTACGCTGCCGACGATCCCCTCTTTGATCCAGCCATCATCCCCGATCTGCAAGCCGCCTGCGCTGATAACCGCCACATTGACCTGGTTCTGACCGACTACGGCGGCCACGTCGGCTACTACAGCGGCACCGCAGGCCAACGCCAGGCCCAAGACCCCGACCCCTGGTGGGCCTGGAACCGCACCCTAGACTGGCTAGACAACCACCCCTAACC
>JAAUUR010000400.1 GCA_012031045.1 Leptolyngbyaceae cyanobacterium SM2_5_2 | reverse complement strand
GCACTTTCCAGAATCTGACGTGCCTCAGCCTGCCCGCAAGATGTTTCTCTCAAACTGGATTCGGGTCATCCCCAACGCCAGCGCTGAGCCGGTGGATTTGGTGCCTGCGGTTAACCCCATGACCCAGCAGGGTACCGACCTGGTGATGTCAATTTTGCGCCAGCCCTACCATTGCCATATCGAGTATCTGCACCACATGAATGTGGAGGCGTCGCTGACGATTTCCCTGATGAAGGATCAAAAACTCTGGGGGCTGATCGCCTGCCACCATAAGACCCCTAAGTACGTGCCCTACGAGTTGCGCAAGGCTTGCGAATTTCTGGGTCGGGTCATTTTTGCAGAAATTTCTACCCTGGAAGAGGAGGCCGATCAGAACTACCGGCTACATCTGGCGATTGTACAGTCGGCCTTGATCGACCAGATGGCACGGGAAGACTACTTTATTGATGGCCTGGTACGTCATACCCCTAACCTGCTGGATTTGGTCGGCGCTAAGGGGGCCGCGATTTGCTTTGGCGGTCAGTGGACGACCTTGGGCCGCACACCGCCAGAGGAAGAACTGAATTACTTGCTACAGTGGCTGAGCAAGTCTACCGATGAGGAAATCTTTGTTACCAACGCCCTACCACTGGACTATGCCGAAGCCCAGCGGTTTAAGGATGTGGCCAGTGGCCTGATGGCGATTCCCATTTCCAAGCGCAGCTACGTGCTATGGTTTCGTCCGGAAGTGATTCAGACCGTGAACTGGGGCGGTAACCCCAACGAAGCCTACACCCTGGTCGGTGAAGCAGAAAACCAGTGGTTGTGCCCCCGCAAGTCCTTTGAACTGTGGAAAGAGACCGTGAGCTTGCGATCGCTGCCCTGGCAACCCGTTGAGGTTAAGGCGGCGCTGGAACTGCGTAAGGCCATTGTTAACATTGTGCTGCGCCAGGCGGAGGAACTGGCCCTGCTAGCCAACGACCTGGAGCGCTCCAACGCTGAACTGAAGAAGTTTGCCTACGTGGCCTCCCACGATTTGCAGGAGCCCCTCAACCAGGTAGCCAACTTTGTGCAGCTCGTGGAAATGCGCTACGACGCCAAACTGGATGACGATGGCAAAGAGTTCATTGGCTTTGCGGTGGAAGGGGTAAGCCTGATGCAAACCCTGATTGACGACGTGCTGGCCTACAGCAAGGTAGATTTGCAGGGGATTGAGTGGCAGCTTACCGATGTGCAGCACGCCTTAGACCAGGCCCTGGGCAACCTGCGTGGGCGAATCGCCGAAACTGGCGCAGAGATTACAGTGGATCCCTTACCCACAATTGTGGCCGATGACACTCAGCTCATGCAGCTCTTTCGGAACCTGATTGGCAATGCCATCAAGTTCCGAAAGACGGCAGAAACGCCTCGCATCCACATTGGGGTGCAGCGCCAGGATGACCACTGGCTATTCTCGGTGGCTGACAACGGCATTGGGTTTGATCCACAGTTTGCCGAGCGCATTTTTGTAATCTTCCAGCGGCTGCACACCCGTGACGAATATCCGGGCTCTGGCATGGGTCTGGCTATTTGCAAGAAAATTGTTGAATGCCACCGGGGCCGCATTTGGGTAGAAGCGGCTCCAGACCAAGGCGCAACATTCTACTTCTCCATCCCCGTTGAAGGACGTGATCGCAACCATGGCAACGGACGCAAGGCCCAAAACTATCTTTTTAGTCGAGGATAATCGCGGCGATATTCGCCTGATTCAGGAAGCGCTAAAAAGTATTGCCACCCCGTGTCAGGTTGTCATCGCACGGGACGGCATGGAGGCGATGGCCTGTCTACAACGCCAGGGGGAGTTTGCTGAGGCTACTCCCCCCGATTTAATTTTGCTAGATTTGAATCTACCCAAAAAGGATGGACGGGAAGTGCTGGCCGAAATTAAGGCCAACCCAGACTTGAAGCACATTCCGATTATTGTGCTGACCACTTCACGCAATGAAGAGGATATTTGCAAAAGCTATGACCTGCACGTCAACTGTTACACCTCTAAATCTCGCAATTTGGCTCAGTTATTCAAAATTGTGCAAGGAATTGAGGCATTTTGGTTAGAAACAGCAACGCTACCCCCCAGCGCCCTCTGAATCCAGCCGTGGTACGGGTTCTCCTAGTAGAGGATGACCTGGCCGAGGCCCGATTTTGCAGGAAGTGCTCAAGGGTTCGCCCCGCTGCCAGTTTCACCTCAGCCATGCCAAACGCCTGGGAGAAGCGATCAAATGGCTGGGTCAGCAGTCCTTTGACGTGGCGTTACTGGATTTATCTCTACCTGACAGCAGCGGCTTAGCCTCGCTGGAGGCGTTGATTCAGCAGGCTCCGAGTTTGCCCGTGGTAGTGCTCACCAATACTAACGACGATGAACTCGCGGTAGCGGCTGTGCGCCAGGGCGCCCAGGATTACCTGATGAAGCGCTCCCTACAGCAGGAGGTGCTGGTGAGATCGCTGTTCTACGCCATTGAACGCCAGCAGGTCGAAGAAGCGCTGCGAGATGCTAATGAAGTCCTAGAAGACCGGGTAAAGACCCGCACCGCCGAACTGGAGGTCGCTAACCGCCACCTGCGGCAGGAAATTGAGCAGCGCCAGCGCATTCAAGAGCGGCTGACCCTGGCCCAGGAAGCCGCTAACATGGGCACCTTTGAGTGGGAATTGGTACCTCCAGCCGCCGCCTCTGGCCAGGTATCCGCTGAGCCTAGATCCGCCGCTGAGGCGATCTCCAGCCTGGGTAAAAGCTGGCCGTGGCCCATTCACCCCGATGATACCCAGCAGGTTCAGCAAGAGCTAGAGCGGGCTATTCAAAATGGGCAGGGGCTAAATACAGAATTTCGCATTCTCGATGGCGATCGGGTACGGTGGCTGGCAATTAAGAGCAGTCTTTTGTGCGATACCGAAGGCAAGACGGAACGGCTACTGGGCATTCATATGGATATTACCGACAAAAAACAGCTGGAAGCACAATTCTTGCGCTCCCAACGCTTAGAAAGCCTGGGCACCCTGGCCAGCGGCATCGCCCACGATCTCAACAATATTTTGACGCCTATATTGTTAGTCGTGCAGCTCTTGCCGTTGAAGTTAGGCACCATTGATCCCTGGGTGCAGGGCAAATTAAAGATCTTAGAAAACAGTGCCCAGCGGGGGGCCGACCTGGTCAAGCAAATCCTGGCCTTTGCCCAGGGCGTAGAAGGCAAACGCTTTGCCCTCCATGTTCACCACCTGCTGCGAGATATTCGCAAACTGGTGCAGCAAACCCTGCCTAAGTCCATTGAGATCTACATGGATGTGCCCGACACGCTCTGGGCCGTTTTGGGTGATGCCACCCAGCTGCATCAAGTATTTATGAACCTCTGTGTCAACGCTCGTGATGCCATGTCCAACGGCGGCACCCTGGAGATTACCGCCCAAAACCTGACACTAGACGCTGATTTAGCCCGAAACTACCTCAATGCCCAACCCGGCCCCTATGTGGTGATCACCATTAGCGATACGGGCACTGGCATGACTCCAGAGATAATGAACCGCATTTTTGACCCATTTTTTACCACTAAAGCCCTAGGGCAGGGAACGGGCCTGGGCCTATCGGCGGTTTTGGGAATTGTGAAAAGCCACGGCGGTTTTGTGGATGTGCAAAGCCAGGTAGGCCAGGGTAGCCAGTTTCAGGTCTATCTACCAGCCACCCTCGACCCCTGCACCGAGGCCGTTCTACCCGACCGCCCACTCGATGGTCACCAGGCTCTGATCTTAGTAGTGGACGACGAACCCGCCGTGCGCGATTTGATTCAATCCACCCTGGAACTGCATAACTATCGCGTGCTAGTAGCCCCGGAGGGTAATGCCGCCATTTCCCTACTGGAAAAATACCGCGATCGCATTCATGCGGTTTTAATTGACCTGATGATGCCGGGCATGGGCGGCATCACAGCTATTCCACAGCTCAAGCAAATTAGCCCTAACCTACGAATTATTGCTATGAGCGGGCTCAACTCTACCGCCGCTGTGGCCCAGGTTGAGCAGCAGGATTGTCAGGGCTTTTTGCCCAAGCCCTTTACTCCCCAGGAGCTACTGCAACGGCTTCAGGCTCTTTAACGGCCCGGCACATCAAAGGCGCGGTCGATATAGTCTTGCAGCAGCAGCCAGCGCCCATCCTCAAGCTGGAGGTATCGGTCGGCGGCGGCTATGGATGGTTTACTGAAACGACAGGCCACCAGGGCCACGTCAAAACGACAGATAGCCTCAGCCCATTGGGGATGCTTCAGCAGGTAAACCTGGGCCGCTTTCCAGAGTTTAGCTTGTTTGCTACGGGTAATCGCCATTAAGCCGTCGGCATCCCAGTTACCCTGGCTGCGGGTTTTGACCTCTACAAAGGTGAGTTGACCACTGCTATTGGCCCGCCCCTTAGCCACAATCAAATCGAGCTCGCCAAAGGAGCAGTGCCACTGCCGCGCCTGCACCTGCCAGCCCTGGTTAGTTAACCAGTGGGCCACGAGATTTTCTCCTAGCGTACCGAGTTCAGCCTTGGTGATAGGTTCTGGCACCGGTGATTTTTCCATTTACGTGTGGGCTTAGTATGCCCAGGCAACGGGAGGCAGGAGATCAGCGATCGTAGCGATTATCTTCTTTGTCAAGACTACCCTGCTATGAGGTTAGCCTGGACTGGATGGCAGCTAAAAGTGAGCCAGGAACCCTGACGGTATCGAGAGAGTCAATACTTTCTCTTAGGCGGCGGTCGGT
>JAAUUR010000399.1 GCA_012031045.1 Leptolyngbyaceae cyanobacterium SM2_5_2 | reverse complement strand
CAGTCGAAATCTGGTGATGGCGTAGGCAGAGGAGCGTTACTAGTACCGAAAGGCAGAAGGCAGAAAGGGAATTTTATGCCAGACAAGGGGTTCCGCCTTGGCAAATAGGTGGGTTATTTTCGCCGCAGAGTATTAGTCTGCGTAAATTTTCGGATCCATCAATGAATTCGTGGTTATTAGAGGAGGCCAACCTCTGGTTTACTCACCAGATCTAAGCCTAGTTCTCAGGAGGCTTTCATTCTTGGCAACGACAGGGTGCCACAATTCAGGTAGTTGTCTTGGCCTTGTTCCAGATGGTTATCTTCCGCCTTTGCCCCGACTGGCAACGGCCTGAAACCCAAGTTACGACTGAGGCTCTGTTCTGGAATCGACGCCGGATTATGAAGTCTCTGTTTGGGGGTTGGGGTGGGGCTATCGATGGCGTCATTGAATGCCTGTCAGCGCTCTAAGACTATGGATCCCGACTTGGAAAAAACCCTGGGCCAGCCGTTGAGAGGAATCCCAACTAATTCAGTCTTTAAGGACGTGGGCCGCCCCCCCCACGCTGCAAATCTATACCAGTACTTACAACAACTACTACGAGTTTGGCAGCACAAAAAGCGTCTGGTCTAAGGCGCAGGCACTGCCTACCGAGCCTTGGAAACTCGAGGTTTCAGGCTTGGTAAAAAACCCCAAAACCTATGATCTAGATGCTTTGCTTAACCAATTTCCTTTAGAAGAGCGTATCTATCGCTTTCGCTGTGTCGAAGCTTGGGCCATGGTTATTCCCTGGATTGGCTTCCCAATGCGGCACCTGATGGCTGCCGTTGAGCCTATGTCATCGGCCAGGTATGTGCGGTTTACCTCCTTCTATGATCCTCAGATTTGCCCTGGCCCGGCCTATGGCTTCGCCGCCAACCTACCCTGGCCCTATGTCGAGGGGCTTACCTTAGACGAGATGGCTAATGAACTAGCGTTTTTTGCGGTAGGGGTCTATGGTCGTACCCTACCCAAGCAGCACGGGGCCCCTATTCGCATGGTGGTGCCCTGGAAGTATGGGTTTAAAGGTGGTAAGGCCATCGTTAAGATCGAGTTTGTGGAGCAGCAGCCTGCCACCTACTGGAATACCCTTGCTCCCAATGAGTATGGATTTGAGGCCAACGTAGACCCAGCCGTACCCCATCCCCGTTGGTCCCAAGCAAAGGAGCGATTGGTGGGGGAAAGCACCGACCTGTTTAATTGGGAAACCCAGCCTACCGTGCTTTACAACGGCTATGGCAACTACGTAGCACATTTGTATAGTTAATCTACATCTTCAGATATAAATAGTTAGCGAGTGTTCTATTGCTTCTTACAATGGGATGATTAACTATCGGTTATGCAATTCTGGAGGGATGTATGGTCAGTCGTCCGATTATCCTCGGTATTGTGGGGGATAGTGCCGCAGGAAAAACCACCCTGACACGCGGTATTGCCCAAATCCTAGGGGAAGATCACGTTACCATCATCTGTACAGACGACTACCACCGGTATGACCGCAAACAGCGTAAGGAACTAGGAATTTCTGCCCTTCATCCAGATTGTAACTATATCGACATTATTCAGCAGCATTTGAGCCTGCTGCGGACTGGGCAACCGATTCTGAAACCCATCTACAACCACAGTAGCGGTGAGTTTGACCCGCCTGAGTACATTCAGCCCCGACGGTTTGTGATTGTTGAGGGGCTACTGGGCTACTTTACCCGTGCCTGCCGCGATGCCTACGATGTAAAAGTTTACTTAGCGCCTCCTGAAGATTTACGGGCGACTTGGAAAATTAAGCGCGATACCCGGAAGCGGGGATATACCCCAGAGGAAGTGATTGAGCAAATTCAGGCGCGCGAACAGGATTCTGAGGCATTCATTCGTCCTCAACGCCAGTGGGCCGATGTGGTAGTGACCTTTTATCCTCCTGATAATGAGAAAAGCACCGATGAATTGCTGTTGAATGTGCGGCTGGTAATGCGGCCTACTATTCCCCATCCCGACTTTACCCATCTGCTAGAAACCAAGCATGGCGGGGCTCTTAGTGATGCGGTGCGTCTGGGGTTAGATCGTGACATGGGCAAGCCCGTAGATGTCCTAGAAATCGACGGCCATGCCACCGAGAAGCCAGTGCAGGAGCTAGAACGTACTCTATGCAACGAAATTCCCTACCTGGGCAGATTTTGCAGCATTGAGGGTAATACCGATATTGGCAAGGTGATTGGGACAACTGGGGAAACCTTACAAAGCTACCCCCTAGCGCTAACTCAGCTGTTGATTACCTACCACATGATGAAAGCTGCCAATATCAATCAGTAGGTATTCTTCCAGCAGGAGAAGTAGAGATCTGGATACCTTATTGGTCGTACATCGCGGATTCAAATCTGAAGTGCATCAACCTTGAATTGGCCAAAGATAGAGGATAGGAGAGGTGTCAGATACAACTTTCACAGGGAGTGCCTATTGGGAGTGCGTCAACATTTAGCGAGAGAAAATGAAGATAGTGGGGTAGGTCATCCAGGGCTACCGCCATGACACCTGAACAACACCAACAACTGCAAGGGCACGTCAGTGAGATCGCTAAACTTCTATATGCCGATGCCGAGGCGAAAGGGCTGCCCATGGCAACCTGAGCGAAATTGAGAGGGCCGTTCGCAGCCAACTGCTGCGCCATATTTCGCCAGAGCTAGGAATTTTTTTATCGAAATAGTTGTTGGCCCAGACTCAGGTTACCGACGAGGGCTAAATAGCCTGTTAGGTAAGTTGCGTCTCGGGGCCACCCAAGCCGAGAAACTGGGCGTTAAGCCCGGTATTCAGCAGAGTCCGTTGCTGGAGTTGTGTTGTCAGCGGATGAGCGCCAAAGCCTCCTACCGGCAAGCGGCGCGAGATATTGATCGGCTGTGCGGGGTCAGGGTCAGTGCCAAAACTCAAGAGCGCATCGTCAATCGAACCCCTATCGATGCCCCTGAGATCACCGAACCCGTGGCTGAAGTTGACCTGGATGGGGGCATGGTGCGATTGGTCGGCGACCCCGGCCAGTCCAGCGAATGGAAGCAGTACAAAGCCGTTCGAGTCAATGGTGACGGGCCGGGTATGGCATGGTTTCAGGACAATTCGGCCTTGTTGGACTGGCTACATCACTTGACCTTCGTCAGTTTGTTCTACTGCTTAGGGGATAGCCATGCCGGGATTTGGTCGCTGTTTGCCCAACTTGACGTGCCCCAGATCGCTGAAGAAATCTTGGATTGGTATCACCTCATTGAAAATTTGCACAAGGTCGGTGGGTCGTTGAAACGCTTGCAGGAGGCTGAATCTCTGCTGTGGGAGGGGCAAGTCGATAAAACGATGCCCTATTCGCTCCGGTTAAAACAGATCCCTCACGGCGCTTTCAGACGTATTTGCAAACCCATCGCAGTCGGATTCCCAATTACCGGTATTACCAAATGGAGGGCCTGCCCATTGGGTCTGGCCCGGTTGAGTCTTGGATTAAGCAGATCGATGAACGGGTGCAGATTACTGGAGCGCGATGGAAGCCCGAGCGAGTGCCGCAAATCCTAGCCCTACGCTGCGCCTATCTCAGCGGTCGCCTTGATTTATTTTCTCCGGCTAAAGAATGACGCACTCCCGTCGCCCTCGACATTGCCGGCCACGCCGGTTACCAGTGCCGTTGAAATTTTGCTTGGACTTTGGGTTGATCGGCCATGGGGTATTTCAGGGGTTTGATGAATTAAGTAAACGAATGAAGCCTGCCTGCTCAAAGTGGTGGTCGGTGGTCAAGGCTTGTTGGATATTATGTTGTTGCATGATGACAAAGGAACTGCAATCGACGAGTGACCAGGATTTATCGGGGCGAGATTTACAAAAATTCCAGGCATCGGTATCTGTGGCAGGGTCGATATGAACAATGTCTACATAGGGAGTAGCTTTGATGGTATCGACGACAGTAAAAGTTTTTGATCGGGAAATTCGGAGAGGGCTGTGTAAAAGAGAAACTAGCTCTGCAAGGACGTAGTTGCTTGTAAAAACAGAGTATCGATCTCGGTAAGCTGCTGTCAAAATCCGTGCCGCTTGACTGTGGGTTGGCTCTTTTCTGTTGAAAAAACTTGCCCATCCAGAGGTATCTACAAATAGCTTAGTCATCTTGATGCATTTCGTCGTAGATAGCTTGGCCAATGTAGTAATCGTGACGGTCGGCTGCATCAACAATATCGCTGGTGATAAAGCCTGCTAATTGCATTAGGGGATCATCGGATAGGTCTAAAGGCGTTGCCTCGACTGAAGCTTCTTGGCCGATGAGGTTTTGGGTGAGCAGTTGCAGAATGAGTGCTTCGGTGGTTTGATTGGTCTGGGCTGCCGTTTGAGCCAGGGCTTGCTCTAGGGCATCGGGCAGGGTAATGGTGAGGGTTTTGGTCATGGGTTTACTCGGTGGGGTTTACAGGGGGTTGGGTTGAATTTGGAGGCGAAGGAGAAATAATTTGGTTGCCTTCAACGGTGCCCGCAACACCGTAGACAGGGCCGTAAAAGTTTTGCTGAGTCCCCCCATTTTCAAGGGCTTCTCCATTTTGACTTTCTAATTTTGCATTTTGAATTGCCACCGCTTCTTGCCAGATTTCGTAGTTGCAGAACTGACAATTAGTTTGGATGGTCATGAGTGCAAAAAAAGCATCTTCTCCAGAGGGTTGAGGAATGATAATGATTTCGAGAAGTTGAGGCATAGCAGAAGCAGCGCCAAAACCTTTGATATTGCCTAGTCGCTCTGACGGTGCGCCTCCA
>JAAUUR010000398.1 GCA_012031045.1 Leptolyngbyaceae cyanobacterium SM2_5_2 | reverse complement strand
CGCAAACCGGCGAAACCGAGACCGCAAACCGGTAGACCGCAACCGCAAACCGCAAACCGCGAACCGCAAACCGTAGACCGCAAACCGCAAACCGCCCCCTCCCATGCCCCTCACCCTCACCAACACCCTTGCCAAACGCAAGCAACCCTTTACCCCCATCACCCCTGGTCAGGTGACGATGTACTGCTGCGGGGTGACGGTCTACGACGATTGCCACCTGGGCCATGCCCGGTCGTACCTGGGGTGGGATGTGCTGCGGCGGTATCTGCGGTGGCGGGGCTATGCGGTTCACTACGTGCAGAACTTTACCGACGTTGACGACAAGATTCTCAACCGGGCCAGGGCCGAGGGTACGACCATGGCGGCTGTATCTGAGCGCTATATTCAGCGCTACTTCGAGGATATGCGTCGGCTAAATGTGCTCGATGCCGACGAATACCCTCGGGTGACGGAGCACATTGGGGCAATTCACGAGCTGATTGGTCAGCTAGAGGCGAAGGGCTATGCCTACGCTGCCGGAGGCGATGTGTATTACCGGGTGGGGCAGTTTGCCAACTATGGTCAGCTCTCGGGGCGATCGCAGTCTACCCTACAGGCCGGGGCCAGTGGTCGCGATCTGGCGGCTACGGCCAAGGCCGACCCGGCTGACTTTGCCCTGTGGAAAGGAGCCAAACCCGACGAACCCGCCTGGGATTCCCCCTGGGGGCCGGGGCGACCGGGTTGGCACATTGAGTGCTCGGCGATGATTCGGGCGCGGTTGGGGGCTACCATCGATATCCACGGCGGTGGTGGCGATCTGGTGTTTCCCCACCATGAAAATGAGATTGCCCAGTCCCAGGCGGCCAGCGGCAAACCCCTGGCTAACTACTGGCTCCACAACGGCATGGTGACGGTGAATGGCGAAAAGATGTCGAAGTCCCTGGGCAATTTCACCACCATTCGCGATTTGCTGGATGGGGGCTGGGCGGAGTACCCGCAGCCGGTAGACCCGATGGCGGTGCGGCTGTTTGTGCTGCAAGGGCACTACCGCAAGCCGCTGGATTTTACGCAAGCTGCGATCGTAGCCTCAATCAACGGTTGGCAAACCCTGAAGACTGGACTTTTGTTTGGCGATCGACACGATGCAAAACTGGGATGGCCCGCCGCTGCCCTCCAGGAACCCAGCCCAGATGCTCCGTGGGTGGAACGGTTCCAAACCGCCATGGATGATGATCTCAATACGCCGGGTGCTCTGGCGGTGCTGTTTGAGCTGGCCAAAGGGTTACAGCGGGAGGGGAATCGTCTGGTGCATGAGGGGCAGACCCAAGCTAGCCCTGATGTGCTCTGGCAGCAGTGGCAAACCCTGGTGCACCTGGCCGAGGTGTTGGGGTTAGAGATTACTCCAGAGGGTGATGGTAATGCCAGGGCTATGGGCTTGGATGATGGTGCGATGGCCGCAGGCCAGTCTTTGACCATCGCAGACCTGATCCAACAGCGCCAGGTAGCTCGACAACAGAGCGACTTTGCCACAGCGGATGATATTCGCGATCGGCTAGCGGCAATGGGGATTGCGGTGGTTGATCAACCGGATGGAGAAGTTCGTTGGCATCGGCAGTAAATCAACGATAGTGAGGCGAACTATTGCCCATAGGTTTGCTCTGCTCGATAGGAGTAGTGCTTTATACAAATTACGCACTTGCCCTAAGAGCTTCTTACGTCGAGAGGCAGAATGTCTTTCCGTAACCTACTAACAAGTCGATTAGTCGGGAAAGAAAAAGCTCCATATTGAATATGCTAGCATCTGCGAAGTCCTCAATTAAACATGAATCTTTCCCGACAAGACGGGCGCTAACAACAATGTCCTATCCATCTAAACCCTCTGCTGAGCACTACGTAACGACCTTCGATGAATTTGTGCGATTGGCAGATTATTCCCTGATAGACACTTTAAATGCCGACCCTGACGCCACGGTCGATGGTGATGATCACCGTGCCCGCCAGGTTTTTTCGGGTCATTTCGTACCTGTGACACCTACGCCGCTTCCAGAACCACAATATGTAGCCCATAGCAGCACTTTTTTTAAGGAACTTGGGTTGAGCGATCAGCTAGCGCTGGATGAAAACTTTCGCCAGGTCTTTTCGGGTGATCTCTCTGCGGCCCATGGGCCGATGCGTCAGGTGGGCTGGGCGACGGGGTATGCCCTGTCGATTTATGGCACCGAATATATCCAAAATTGTCCATTCGGTACGGGTAATGGGTATGGCGATGGTCGGGCGATATCTGTATTTGAAGGCATCATCAATGGCCAGCGCTGGGAAATGCAATTGAAAGGGGGTGGCCCAACGCCCTATTGCCGGGGTGCCGACGGGCGCGCCGTACTCCGTTCAAGTGTGCGTGAGTTTCTAGCGCAAGACTATATGCACGCTTTAGGGGTGCCCACCTCGCGCTCTTTGACCCTGTATGTGTCTAAATCTGAGACCGTTACTCGGCCTTGGTATTCTCAAGACTCTTGCTCCCTTGAGCCTGATGTTTTGGTGGACAATCCTGTGGCTATTTCAACTCGCGTTGCCCCCTCATTTTTGCGCGTGGGTCAGCTAGAGTTATTTGCCCGCCGAGATCGCAGCAATGCTCATCCAAAAGCATTAGAAGAGTTGCGCATGATTGTGTCGCATTTAATTGAGCGAGAATATAAAAGCGATATTAATCAAAATCTTGGTTTTGCAGATCAATTGGTTGAGTTGGCTAAGTTATTTCGCCATCGCCTTACGACCCTAGTGGCCAATTGGCTACGGGTTGGTTACTGCCAGGGTAATTTTAATAGTGACAACTGCGCCGCTGGTGGTTTTACTCTCGACTATGGACCCTTTGGGTTTTGTGAAATTTTTGACCCTTGGTTTCAACCTTGGACGGGCGGCGGCGAGCATTTTGCATTCTTCAATCAGCCAGTTGCAGCAGAAGCGAATTATTATATGTTTTGGAAAGCTGTGAGACCTTTGCTGGCAGAAGATACTGACGCTTTAGAACAGTTTGACCAAGTAGGCCGTGGCTTTGCAGAAGCCATGCAAAAACAAATCCAAAAAATGTGGGCGACCAAACTTGGTTTGACTAAATTTAACCCAGAGCTATTCAAGACATTAATGCAGTTAATGACCGACTCAGGTGTGGATTACACTATTTTCTTTCGCGAGTTATCTCATATACCAGTTGATATCTCACCATTGAAAAAGAGCTTCTATGGTGAAACGTCACAACAACTCGATGAACAATGGCAATCTTGGCTAAAAAGCTGGCGCGACCTCGTCATTAACGACAGCAATTTGGCTGAAATATCAACAAATATGAAACAGACTAACCCGAAATACACATGGCGAGAGTGGTTGATTGTCCCTGCTTACCAACAAGCCATGCAGGGTGACTACACGTTAGTTAAAGAGTTGCAAGCAGTATTTAGCCATCCATATGATGAGCAATCACAAGAAATAGAAGGTAAATACTATCGCCTAAGACCTAGTGCGTTTTCTGATGTTGGTGGCGTGTCGCACTATAGCTGTTCATCTTGATGACTACGCTGCCATGGCCGCAGGCCGGTCTTTGACCATTACAGACCTGATTCAACAGCGCTAGACGGCCCGGCAACACCGGGACTTTGCTACGACGGATCAAATTCGCGATCGCTTGGCGGCAGTGGGTATCACGGTGGTTGATCAACCGGATGGCGAAGCTCGCTGACACCGACAGTAAGCAGGAGCGCTTGGCGACTTTGGGTTTTCCAGAATCAAGCCGCTGTTAGGCATCTTATAATCAATGAAATAGAACTGCTGTGGTGCAAAGGTATGATCGCGATCGCACCTATCAAATCTTTACCCGATGGCTCAGTGGCAACTATCCCCATGAGCTGGTCAGATTACCAACAACTGGCTGCAAGCAGAGGCGATCGCAGTACTCCGCGTCTTAAATATGCTGATGGATACCTGACGCTAAAGATGCCAACCTTTGAGCATGGCCAGCTAGATGCCATTGTGGCTGATTTGATTGTTGCTCTCTTCAACCAGCAGCTCTGCGATTACGTTCGCACGACGCCCGTTACTCTGCAAATTCCTGAACAGGCAGGCATCGAACCCGACCATTGTTTTTGGCTCAGCAACTGGGCCGCTGTGAGCGGCAAAAGTCGAATTGACTTGGCCACTGATCCGCCACCTGATATTGCAGTTGAAATAGATGTGACTAACTTCACAAATATCGCAGATTACGAACGTTTTAAGGTTCCTGAAGTATGGCTAATTCGGGAGGATTTTTTAGCCATCTTTGGCCTAACATCTAGCGGGTACACGCAAACAGAGTCTAGCCAGTTTTTTCCTGATGCTGCTATGCCGAAACTCTATCAGCAGGTGATGGCAGGCATTGCCGAAGGTGCTAGCCCTCCCAGAGCTATTCGATCAATTCTCTAGATCGCAAGTTCAAGATCAAACTCCACTTTGGTACTCGCTATAAAAATACAATCAAGTTGTTGTTAGTAGCTTGAGAAGTAGAGATAGACGACACAATTTGATGAACCAAAATACCTCATCCATTTCTTTCCCAAATCTTGAAACAGAGCGGCTTTGGCTTCGGCAGTCGACTCAGGAAGATGCTGAAGCTATATTTACCGTATTTTCTGATCCAAACGTAACTCAGTGGGAGCATCCCACCTTGGCATAAGTATAAATACTCAGGGGTTGACAGGGGTGAGAGACTGAAAAGAAAAATGGACTCAGCTAAAGAAAGAAAACTCAAGTACTACCTTAAAGAAGCCGCCAAGCT
>JAAUUR010000397.1 GCA_012031045.1 Leptolyngbyaceae cyanobacterium SM2_5_2 | reverse complement strand
TCCGCCAAACGCACCACCCACCACCCACCACCCCACTCACCCCACCACCACCACCAACCCCAGCAGCGCCCCTGACACTCGCTCACCCCAGGCCGATAGGTTGAGTCGCAAAATCCCGGCCATTCCCCAGTGAATGACTTTCCCCATCACCTGCACCGGATGCGGCCAACCCCAGGGGTCGCCAATTAAAAAATCCAGGCTAGTGGCCAATACCAACACCCCAACCCGACTAAACCACAAAGCTGACATCATCCCCCTGGGCCGCCTGCCAACTGCGGGCATCGAAGTACAAGTCTTCCAGGGAAATACTATAGAGGGCTTCTGTCAGTTTTTGGGAGAGGCGCTTCCACACGGCAAAGGTGACCCAATCTTCGGCTTGGTCGACTTGAGGGGCGTGGCGGGGCAAGGGGTTGGCCTGTTCGCCCACGGCTTCCAGAATTTGGCCTAAAAAAATATGGTCAGGGGGTTTGGCCAGCCGGTACCCGCCCTGGGCCCCGCGCACGGATTCCACCAGACCAGCCCGTCGCAGGTCAATTAACAGCTTTTCTAAATACGGTGGCGGCAGAGCCTGGCGGGTTGCAATCGTGTTAACCGAAACGGGCTGCCCCCACGGTTGCAGCGCCAGATCGAGTAACGCCTTAACGCTGTAGTGACCACGGGTAGTAAGTTTCATCGGGGAAGTTGTTGCTCCTGGCAGATATCGAGGTGGGTTGGATCGTTCAAGAAATGCCGGGTTGGGATGTTGACCCAAAACAAGAGGATGTACCGTTTCTTGGCCCCAGTCAACCGTTCAGCTAGTAGTGGGCTCGCCTATTCTCAGAGGGCTGTTGTTAGCTGGTTGTGGTAGAAACGCCGGGGTATGAGTAGACAGCCCATTCACTAACCACGCAGGGATGGGTTTGAAAGTCCGTAAAAAGATGATGCTAAAAACTATTTCCCTGTAGTATCATTTGGCGTGTTGTCATTAGAGTCAGGTCAAGCTGGATTAAACCTCTGCCTGGACTTGAAAAAGAAAAACCAAAACCGTTGTGAACGAGAATTAAGTTAATGGCTAACGACACCCAGGTAAAACCGTTGACTGGTCAAGAACTGCTCCAAAAAGTTAAAGAATTAGAAACCCTTAGCAAGGAAGATAAGGCTAAGGCTTGCGGTTATTATACGTTGACAAAATCCGGTTCGCCGCGCGTCAACATGATGAAGTTCATGAACGCCTTGATTGAGGCTGAGGGCATTCAGCTTGACAGTTCTCAAAATGGGAATGGGCGGGGCGGGCGCAGTGCCAGCTATCGCATTACTGTACAGGCCAATGGCAACCTTTTGATTGGCTCTGCTTATACCAAGCAAATGGGGCTGAGGCCAGGGGATGAGTTTGAAATTTCTTTGGGCCGCAAGCATATCCGGCTCAAGCAGTTGGGCGATGATGATGAACTACTCGCCGATGATGAAGATTAAGCCAAGCTCCAGCATTTTTGCAGCCAGTGAGGTGTGCGGATAACCCCGCAGCCTTTCATCCAGTAGAGAGGTGGTGCCTCCTTCGGCCAAGAAATGTTGTCAGTCTGGGCCTACTCAGGTCGTGGTGATCAGGAAGGAGTGTGATCCGTTTTAGGGCTGTTTCAGTAAAATTGGAGCAGTCTGCGGCGGTTCTGGCTTGCTGTGTTGGCGTAATCAGGGATTGATCTGCGGCTTATCGATAGGGCAGGTTATTTCCGGTAAATTGACTGAGCGATCGCGCCGCCAACCAGGTTGCGCTAGTACTCGTGCCCTGCCGCACGGGCGGTTTAATAGTGGGTATTACAGGGGCAAGTATGAACTTTCCTATAGTTTTAGATATCGCGCTGGGGCTGGTTTTTATCTTTTTTGTGCTGAGCCTTTTAGCCAGCGAGCTCCAGGAGATTATTGGCACCCTGTTGCAATGGCGGGCTGAGCATCTGAAACAGTCCATTGAAGTGCTGTTGGCGGGCAACGATCGCGACAAAGAAGAGGCCGCCCAAGCCCTGGCCGATGCCCTCTATGAAAGTCCCTGGATTCGCAGTTTAAACCAGGAAGCCAAGGGTAGAATTGCGCGCTCATTTCGCGGTATTTCCCACTTTATTGGCCGCATCTATCGTGCCCTCACGGGCACTCGTAACGTCTTTGGTGATGGCAAAACCAGTGCTCCTTCCTACATCCCTTCCGAAGCCTTTGCCAATAGCCTGCTAGAACGCATGCAGTTGGGCAATCTATGGCAGGTGCTGGCCAATGATCGGATTAGCATCTTTGCAGAAGAAAAAATAGTGCTGCCGGTCAACAATATTTTGAGCGACCTCAAAGCCAGCACCGGCAATGAATTTTTACTCAGTGCTGAATTTCAGCAGCTAGAACAGGCTATTGCCCAAACCATTGAAGACTTTCAGGCTGGTATTGTTTCGCTGCCGGAGAGTGTGGATCGCCTCGTCAACAAGCTAGACGATTTTTCGCTGATGGCCAAAGATACTCTGCCCGAAGGCCATCCCCTCACCGAAACCTTTTTGCGTCGGTTGGAATACATCAAACGTGCGCTGGCCAGCACCCCCACCGAGCGGGTGGCCCTGCTGAGCAAGCTCCGACCCACGGTAGCCAGTCTGCTGAATATTTTTGACAACAGCAGCAGTACCTATCAGGAACTCAATCGTCTGGCCGAGCGCGGCAATCCGGCGGCCCAAGCCCTGCTCAACCGTCTGGGGCAAGCCTCCATTACTCCGGCGCTCCAGGACAGTTTGACCGCCATTGCTCGCCGGGTAGAAGTCACCACCGATGCCGCCCGCAGCGAGGTTGAGCAATTTGGCCACGAAATCGAGAAATGGTTTGACCGCGGCATGGAGCGGGCCACCGGGGTCTACAAACGCAACGCCAAGGCTGTGGCTCTGATCATTGGTATTGCCACGGCCATTGCCATCAACGCTGACTCCTTTCACATCGCCACCCGGCTAGCGAAGGATCCGGTGCTGCGGAGTTCCATTAGCCAAACGGCAGACCAACTGATAGCTGAATCTTCCGGGGACTTGAGCGAAAATCTGGGCCAGGTGCAGGCCGCCGTAGACCAGGCATTGGCGGACATTCCCTTTCCCCTGGGCTACAACGATGTGGTGGTGCAGCAGCAGTTAGCCGCAGAAGCAGCCTGGCCCATTCCCCTCGTGCAGCGCCGATTTTTGGGCTGGTTGGTGAGCGGCTTTGCGATTTCGATGGGTTCTACCTTCTGGTTCAATGTGCTGAAAAAGTCGTCAACATTCGCAATACCGGTGAGCAGGGAGACTGAGACCTTGCAGAATCCGCTCGCTAGTTCTGGGGCGACCCAGCTCACGGTGTCTGAATATGTCTGCCGCCGCACGCTGAATCTGTACAAAACCCCCGTCTTGGCCGGGCTGGTGACCCAGGCCGCTGCGGGTCGTCACCTGCGCTTAGGGGTTGGCCCAACGCCTGAGCCTAAGTCCTCAGGGGCGCTGTGGGTTAGGCTCTGCGAGGATGACTATCCAGGCTGGATTGGCCTGCGGGATTTGAAGGCGCTGGAACTGGCGGCTTCACCCTATCGGGCGGTTCCCTTAAGTCGGTTAGCCATTACCCAGCGCTTACCCCAGGTGCTAGCCTTTACCCGGCAGGCGATGGCCCAGCCTAACCACTACCTCTGGGGTGGCACCGTGGGGCCAAACTTTGACTGCTCTGGGCTAGTGCAAACCGCCTTTGCCTCAGCCGGTATTCGCCTACCCCGTGACTCTTACCAGCAAGAAGCCTTCACCCTACCCATTGCCTGGGAGGAGCTACAACCTGGTGATTTAATCTTTTTGGTACTCCAGAGCGCACTAAGCACGTGGCGCTCTACCTGGGCGAGGGGTGCTACATCCACAGTTCTGGCCTGGATCAAGGGCGCAACGGCATTGGCATTGACTCCCTCACCGATCTGTCCCATCCCGTTAGCCAGAGTTACCACCAGCAGCTCCGCCGCCCTGGTCGGGTGATGGCCAGCTACTGCCCCATGGTCGGAAAGCCCCGTGCGCTATAGTCCAGTTGCAAGGCTGAATCCTGCTAAAGGACGAGGAGACTGGAGCAATGGGAGGATGGCGACGGCTGAAGCCCTATCTGCGCTGGGTGGTGATGGCGGCGGCGATCGCCTTTCTAGTCCGCACTCTGGCCATCCACTGGGCCGCTGTTCTGGCCACCCGCATTGATGCGGCGGGTCTGGGGTTGCTGGTGCTGGCCCTGGGGGTAACGCTGTTAGCCCATGGCTGGTCGGGCTGGGTCTGGGGCTGGATTTTGCAGGCGCTTCAGCAGCGAGTCGGCGGCCTGTGGAGCGTTTTAGTCTACCTCCAGACCAACCTCTGGAAATATTTGCCGGGAAATATCTGGCACTTCTATGGCCGGGTAAAGGCACTCAAGGGGATTGGCATTCCCAACGGCCCAGCCATTGTGGGGGTTGTTTTAGAGCCTGTGCTGATGGCGGCGGCGGCTCTGCTGTTGGGCTTGGCGAATCCTACTCGCTACTGGCCCTGGCAACTGCTGTTATTAGGATTCGTGTTGACGGCCATCCATCCCCGCTGGCTCAACCCGGTGGTCAAGCGCCTGGGCCAGGGCAAAGCTAGTACGATGAATGGTGATGCTCCTTCTACCCCGGCTGAACTGCGCCATTACCCCTTTAAGCCCCTAGCCGGAGAGATCGGCTTTGTGCTGCTGCGGGGAGTCGGTTTTGGGTTGGTAGTCAGCGCCGTCAGCCCGCTGCCGGGTATAGCCTGGCCTGCGGTGCTGAGCCTGTTTAGCCTGGCCTGGTTAGCTGGAT
>JAAUUR010000396.1 GCA_012031045.1 Leptolyngbyaceae cyanobacterium SM2_5_2 | reverse complement strand
AATCTTCGGTCGGGCTAAAGGCCACACTGTAGACGCTGTCGCCATGGCCCCGGTGGGTGGCGAGACAATCCCAACTGCGGCAGTCCCAGAATTTGAGGGTACCGTCGCCGCTGCCGCTGGCCAGCAGTTGCCCATCGCCGCTAAAGGCCAGGGCATGAACCCAGCCGCTGTGGCCTGTTAGCGTTTGCAGGCATTCCCCAGTGGCGGCATTCCACAGCCTGATCTGGTGGTCGGTGCCGCCGCTAGCCAGCAGCACAGTACCGGGGTAGGCGATGGAGTGGGGGGCAAAGGCGAGCGATCTCACCCAGTCGGTGTGCCCCTCCAGGGTTGGATGCAGGCGCCGGTCCGGACATCCCACAGCTTGACGGTGTTGTCGCCCCCGGCGCTGGCCAGGATTTGGCCGTCCCGGCTAAAGGCGATGGCAAACACCTCATGGCCATGCCCCGTCAGGGTTTTTACCGCCACACCGGCTTCGGCAGTCCATAGGCGAATGGTCTGATCAGCCCCACAGCTAGCGATCAGTCTACTATCTGGGCTAAAGGTGACCGCGCGCACCCAGTTATCATGGCCCCGGCAGATCAGCAAGAGTTGCCCCGTTTGGCTATCCCACACCCGCACCTGGCAGTCGGTGTCGCCGGTAACCAGGTGCTGGCCAGAGGGGCTAAAGGCCGCTGCCAGCACATTGCCGAGGGATTCTGTAAACACACAGCCGCTCAGATCGGCCCCGGCAAAATTTACGCCGTGCAGTTTCACATCTTGCAGATAGGCCTGCCATACCGTCAGGTCAGAAAAATCGTAGCCGGTGATATCCACGGACAGTTGCAGCAGCAGGTTAAGGCTGTTGCCCCCGGCGTAACCCATCGACTGGGGCGGGCCACCGCGCAGGGTGGTCAAGATCGTCTGGAGAACGGCGGCAATCTGCTCAGCGCGGCCCAGTCGATGGATCAGGTGATCAGCAATGGGCTGGAGAATCAGGTTAATCTGCGTTTCGCGCAGATAGTCCTTAGCCTGGGCCTTGGTCAGGGCGTGACTGACAAAAAGCTGGGGAGCCTGGTCAGCAATTTCGTCGCTAATGCGATCGATAAATTGGCAAGTGACATACTCCATCACCACCGGCTGCTGGGTGAGGCGACCGCCGTTGCGCTCTACCAGCGATCGCCGCTGCAGCGAGTTGAGCGATTCCCACAGGTCGCTGGGGGGCACGCGGGTCAGCAGGTCAGCCTGTAAATCCTCAAGGGTAGAGGGTTCGCGGTTGATGGCCAGCCAGTACATGGCAGCTTTTTCAAGCTCCGTCAGCCGCTGAAAATGCTGGTCGAGCAGGTCACGAATATCGTCGAATAAAAAGCCGCCCTGCTGCGATACCGCTAAAAACTGAGCAATGTCCCCGTCAAAAAAGTCGCGGATGGATGACGCCACAATCTTTAGCGCTAAAGGGTTGCCGCCGTAGCGATCGGCCAGGGTTTGCCAATCAGCTTCAGTAGCCTGAAAGCCACCCTTGATATTGAGCAGGGCACGACTGTCGGGGCGCTCCAGGCCAGCTAGCTGCAGCGATCGCACCGGCAGGGTCTCTCCCTCAAAGGCCGCCAGCCCCCTGGGTTTCTCCCGCGAGGTGACGATCACGCAGCTCTGGTGGGCGGTCTCGGCCACGCAGCGCAGTACCTGGCCGTAGCCCTCAAAGCCCGACCGATACCGCCCGGTGCGATCGCCGCTCTGCAAAATTGACTCAGCGTTGTCGAGCAGAATCAAGCAGCGGCCCTGGCGCAGGTAGTACAGCAACCGCGCCAGTCGCCCCTCCAGGGTGGCGGCAAGTCCCGTTCCTGCTGCTGCGAGAGCACCTGGATCAGATCCCCCAGCAGGTCTTCGGGGGGGCGGGGCGTTGCGGAGGGAGCGCCAGAGCAGGTGGGTAAAGGGGTGGGGAGTGGATGGGTGAATGGGTGAACGGGTGGATGGGTGGATGAGTTCTGTACATCTCCCCTGCTCCTCTGCTCCCTCACTCCCCATCTCCCCCTCACTCCCTACCCATTCACCCCCTACCCTCTCCCCCGCAATCTGCCGCGCCAGCCGCACCGCCAGCGCTGTTTTGCCAATGCCGCCCATGCCCAGCAGCGTGATCAGGCGGCAGCAGTCTTCAATTACCCAACTCTTAAGGATGTCTAGCTCATTACGCCGTCCGTAAAAAATTGCATCATCGGGGGCGCTGTCCCAGTCGGTGAAAATCGAGGGTTCAGCCGGGAATGGCGTAGAGGTACCTGGTTTAGTAGAATCCGCCCCATTCTGGCCAGCCGTCATGGCCGCTGGCTCCCCCTCGGCTACAGTCTGCCAGTCGAGGCCCAGCACTGCGCAGTAGGCCCGAAAGGCTTCGGCATTGATCGGTACCTTCCCGGCCAAAAAGCGTTTCCAGGTACCTTCAGAAATACCTGCGGCCAGCACCCCCGCCGTTTCCCAATCGATACCTAAGACATGACTGGCCGCTTCCATCCACCGAAAATCGCTCGCGGCCCAGCCCCGTTGCAATCTGGCCTGTTTAATTTGAGCCCGCCCTAAAGCAGAAGCCTTGAGGGTAATCACAATCTTTCTACATCAACTGCGCTACGCCTAGTTAACGCACAGTATAAATGCAGCCACTGCCCTATCGACCCAAGATAAATGACGCCAGCGCCACGACTCTTTCAGCGTCTGTCTAAACCTGATGGACTAAAATCAATAGTCTTGATAATGGAGCCGCGCACTACCGTCATTGAAGATGAAAGCGATATTTAGTCCCAAACCTCACCCCAACGGCGCGGTTCCCTTGCCGAGGAGATGCTGCTACAGACGCTCACCCCCCCTGGCCCCCTACGAGGCCCGGATGATTGGCCTGGATGTATACCGCGACTTTTCCGCCAGGGATCCGGCCCTGGCCGCCGCGCTCTCGCGGCCTGAGATGATTGGTCTGTGCAAGAGTCGCGATGTGATCGCAGGCTCGATCGGCGTTAGCCCACCCCCCGTGCTAGCCCCAGGGCAAATTGGCTTCAGCGACTTTGTTGAAGACTCTGACGGTACGGTGTGGCGGCAGCTGCTAACCCCGACCCGGTATCGCCCTGCACCTCACCCTAGGGCTTTGCGGCGCTGATCGCCATTCACTACCCGAACCAGGCCGGATTCCCAGCCGCGGCGACTATTGGTCTACCCCCTACGGCACTAATAGCCAAACCAGAACTCCGGGCGTCTTCATGCAGGCCCAGATAATCAGCCAGCTGATCAGCGCCGTGGAGGATCTTTTTTTTCGGTGCCTAAGACCACAAAGAAGTCTGGGCCTCTAAAGTCTCGCGACTTGAGCTGTTGCTGATTGTAATAAACCGTTAAGTTACCAGAGACGTAGATATCCTCACGGTCTCGCCACCACCAGCGCAAAATTTGAATCAGCAGATCAATTTGATCCCGGTGAAAATCGCTTTCCAAAGGGGGTTCATCACTCCAGAGATTACTGGGGAGCCACTGTACGCCCTCGACTTCAACCGGCTCAGAGTTCAAAATGACAGGCTGTGACATGGGTGGGGGTGACAACGTAAAGTTATTGTACGAAATATAGTGACTAACTTAGAAGGTTCCAGCTCATATCCATTTGGGGGTATCAACTCAAAGTGGGACAGTGTGGTCGCGAGGGAGCCAGAAGCCAGGAACCAGAAGAACTCCAGCGCTGACTTCTGGCTCCTGACTTCGACATGCCAAGTTCTGCCAGCGTCCCGGCTTAAGCGGCGGCCCCCGGTCTTACGCCCAATCCGGTTCCCACGCCCCCCGACCAGGGGGCATCATCGGACGCCAGCGGGGCGGGGCGTCTCACGGCGACTGCCTGGAGTATGAAGATGCGGAGCTGGAGGAGATGGAGCGGTACGGACGCAGCTACCCGCTAGTAAAGCGCAGCCCCAATGAATTTACCTGGACGGAGGTGGTGAGGGTGGAGAGGTAGAAGGGTGGAGGGTAGAAGGGTAAAGGGTGGAGGGTGAGTAGAATGGGGGCAAGCGTGGATGGCAGTTAAGAGCTAACTAGACTATGGTTACAACCAAACTCTCCCTGGCAGATTATCTGAGCCTGGACGATGGTTCAGAGGGACGCTGCGAATTTGTGGATGGAGACATCATTGAAATGCCGCCGGAAAGCCCGCGAAATGTTTTGATTTCGATGTTTCTGATCCAGCAGTTTCTAAGTTATCTACCCTTTTATCGGCTGCGTCGGGCGGATACAGAAATCCTGGTTTCGGGACGACTGAGAATCCCCGATGTGATGATACTAGGGGAAGAACTGGCGGTGGCGTTGGAGGCTAGGGGGCGTAGCACCATTACGGAGGAGATGCCGCCACCGTTGCTGGTAGTGGAGGTGGTGTCGCCAGGGAAAATCAATGAAGACAGAGACTATCGCTACAAGCGTTCGGAGTATGCGGTGCGGGGAATTCCAGAATACTGGATTGTTGACCCCGACCGGGCGAAGGTAACGGTGCTAACCCTGGTGGATGGCTGGTATGAGCCGGAAGAATTGGGGCCGGATGGGGTGTTGCAGTCCCCCCAGTTTCCTGAGCTGTCGTTGAGCGTGGCAAAGGTGTTGTCGCCGAGGGCTTAAATGATGACGTTTTCAGTGGAGAGTCTGAGAGCAGATAGAGGCCGCATTCTCGCGATCGCAGAGAAGTATGGGCGTCTAATGTGCGTGTGTTTGGCTCTGTGGCAAGAAAGCATAACCACTCAGATAGCGCTGATTGACTGACAAAACCTGCAAAAAAGGCTGCTATGGCCTAGGTTGAGTGGCGCGTTAGCAGAACCCAACAAGG
>JAAUUR010000395.1 GCA_012031045.1 Leptolyngbyaceae cyanobacterium SM2_5_2 | reverse complement strand
ACCAGGTTTTTGACCAGAATTGGGTCTTGTTTGTTGTCGGGCGAGGTGCGATGGGTGGGCAGCAAATAGACAGGGCCGGAACCTTGGTGAGGGACTGGAGATCCCTGAGATCGTGGCGAGTAATCATGGGGTCGTTCCTAAGGGCTGGGGATGGGGGATGGGCCAAAATCCAGGCGGTCTGTGATAGCGCTAGGGATGCGCCATCCGATCCAGCGCTACCGTTACGGCCAGAATTAGGATGTCGTTTTGGGAGGGCTCAATCTGGACACCGTAGGTGTTGGCGATGCGAAACCAGCGTTTGGAGATTTCAGCAATTTTGCGACCGGCTTCGCCAATGGTGTACTCGTAGTCGAACACATTGCCCTGCACGGCAAGGTCGGGGCCATCGCCGACCTTGACCGTCCAGCGATCGCGCAGCGGCGAAATCATGGCCTTTTTGACCGTGGCCAGAGCCTCGTCGTTGGCCCCTTCAATGGTCATAGTGTCTTTGATGGTGAGCAGCCGTTCTTGAAGTTTGCACACCTGGTTGCCCTGCATATCTTCAAAGAAGAGGGTGTTGCGAACGCGGAGCATTTTGCCATCGACCTTGAAGGCTCGGTTGCCCTGGGCATCTTCGATCCAAAAGTCGTCGCCGAAAGACAATAAACTTTCTCGCAATCGGTACTGGGTGGCGGTGCCCCGACGGCCAAATACTTCCCGTTCTTCTTTGCGTTGCTCGCGGCGCGAACTCGGGCTATCGCTGGATCGATCTTTATTGAACATGAGTACTCCTAGGGTAATTGAATCGGCAGGTTGGGGCTGGGTTAGGGGTTGGTGATGCGCTAAGCCTCAGCGGCAGGGTCAGGCTCAACCGCTTCGGTGGTGGTGTCTTCGGCGGGTTCAAGGATAATTTCAGCCTCTTCTAAAAAGAGACCGTCCTCTGTAGCGATCAGGCTGCTGGCGGTGAGGGCATCTCCAGTTTGGCTAATCCGGCCAGCCCCCATGGCCTCGGCACTGGCTCCAGCGGTGTAGAGAACATTGCCCCCGGCCTCTAGCTGCTCGGCAATGTCTGCCTTAATCACATCACGGATCAGCTGCGCACCAGCGTCCAACAAAGCTGCTTCTAGTTGCTCCACCCAGGTGTGCTCAATAATAGCAATAATGGCCGAGGTATTGGGCTGGAGGGCCGTGCCCAGGTCTTTCATTTCGGCCTTGAGGGGTGCGCTTCTGAGTTTGCCAACCAGAGTACCAATCACGCCACCGGTAACGGCCACCGCCGTCACGGGCGGCGCAATCACCAGGCCAATTAATCCGCCAATCATGCCTCCGGTAACCAGACCCTTACGCCCACGCCGTTTGGCATCGGTAATTTTGAGTTTGCCGTTGGCATCTTTGACTACAACGGCAGCATCAATAATGCCAATTAGGCCCTCTTTTTTGCCCTCTTTAAGGTCGGCCATCATCGCGCCAGCCTCGTCTGGGTTGTTAAAGGCAGCCACAATAACTTGGATAGGACTATCGCTCATGGTGATTATCTCCTAGGGAAGGCGAAGAAACTCAAGACAGTAAAACAAAGGTGAGCGGGCAGGTTATGCCATGGCCCTAGAACTGCTCTAACCCTAAAAACTCGATGGTGCTGTTGTCGGCAACCGTATTGCAGCTACTCGAAATCACCCGCGCATCAAACACCTCGATGCGGCAGGTGCCGGTGGTATTAGTGATAATGCGCAAATTCTGGGACGAATCAAAACTGCGTACCCGCGTATTGAGGGTAAAGCTATTGGCCCAGGTGGGGTCGTTGGTGCGCCGGGTAATGGCTCCCCGATATTGCACCCGGGCCAGGGGCTGGTTGCGCGTGCCCGTTGTGGTTGGCTCGGTAAACTCCAGGCCAAAGTTGTCGCCATCAACTGTTAACACCACATTCGCGTTACGCCCCCAACCAAAGGCGGCACCCTGGGCAATCCCTCGTCCCTGGAAAGAGCCCGTCAGAGCGGCCGGAGTAGGAGAACTCGTTTGGGCTCCGGCCCGGTGCCAGGGAAAACCCCAAGACCAATTAAGGCGGCAACGGCGACAATCAGACAAACCTGGCTTAGCAAACGTCTTGGGGTTAACATGCGGCTCTAGTCGTGCTCTATCAACGTGCTCTATCAAAATGTCAAACACAGAAAATGTCAAACCAAGAAGAAACAGGAGCCAATGGCCAGGTCTTTACCGTTATGGCCGCCTGACCGCTTGACTCCTGACCGCTGCCTCATCGGTGGCTTAGAGACTCGCGTAGTGCTCACGTACTGAGGCAGTACTCAAACCTAGCGAGGGGTGGGGCGCATGGTTTCGCAACCGGCCACCGAAAGGGTGTAGAAGTTGCCATTTACGCCACCAACGCGGGTGTTGATGACCGACGGTTGACGCCCTGTGGGAGACTGGAACGGAATCACATAGGAGGTGCCAGCGGTGACATCCGCCCGACCTGTGAAAGCTGGCTCAGAGCCGCCCTGGGGCAAGCGCAGATGAATGTCCATCTGGTAAGGGCCAGTGTTTTCTGCGGTGATGATGGCCACGAAGTAGCTGAACTGCCGGTTATTAGGCACCAGCCAGTCCGTATGCCAATTGTTCCGCGTCACAACCCGATTTTCAATCCGCTTGCGTACCTCGTTTTGCCCAGTGGTAACCTCCTGCAACGCCATGCAGGATTCCATCGCTGGAGCCGGGCGAGTTTGGGCGGTTAAATTAGCCTCAGAACCCTCCGTTACGGGTACATTGACGGCTAAAGCACCGGGTAAAAAGGCAAGACTGGCCACTACCCCAGCCACAGCTGCACAGGTATTTTGAATTCGCATATTTAAGATCACTCCTCAAAACAACAAACAGTTAATCACTAATACCATAAATAGTGATCTCAGGTTCGCTATTTAGGTATGACCGCCTCAGTCACCGCTGGTCAGGAAAACTAAAGCTCAGCGCCAAAGTCTTCCCGCAGTTTAGCTTCCTGATTCATGGAAAGATTGGACTGAATCAACTCGCCGACTTCATCTGGGGAAAAGGCTTCACTAACCTTATCAACGGTGACTTGGCCCGTTAGCAAAAAGAGTGCTGAAGTCCCTTCAGTAACCTTTTCACGCAGGCTTTTAATAAAGTCATCGTTGATGCCATAATCAGTAAATTTTCCAGAAATGGCACCGGCAGTAGCGCCTACAATCATACCGAACAAAGGCACCAAAAAAATCAGGCCAAAGAGCATTCCCCAAAAGGCTCCACCCAGAGCGCCAATACCCGCCGTACTAACGGCCTGATAGGTTTTTGGCTTGCTGCGACCCTGGGGCCAGGACACTATAGCGGCATCCAAAACCTGGATTAGCTCCTGTTTTTGCAAGCCTTCGAGCTTGGCCAGGGCATTTTCTGCACCCTCGGCAGTGTTAAATTTCCAAACTGTTAATGTTGACATAATCTTCTCCTGTTAAGAAACGTTGCGCTTCGGTCGAGCCAGCGAGAGAGGCAAAAAAACTTCTCTCAATGCTAGATAACTCGAACAAGTTTAAGCCAAAAATATCAGATCTCAAAAATTTGACCTAAAACTGACGCTGAGTAGGTTAAGTTGTTCTAGATAAGGGCTGGAGTAGACGCACGACTTGAGACAATAAAACAGACGGATCAAGCGATTTCCCAATAGCACCAGAAAACCCCATGCGGTTTAACTCTTGCCGAGTAAACCAGCTAGCTCGTGTGCTAATTAACAAGAGCGGAACGGCTTGTTTTTCTGAATACTGTTTGAGTAGTTCAATCAAAATCACCGCATCATTTTCAGGAGTAAAGGCATCTATTAAAATAACGTCTGGACGTTTTTCTCACAAAGCTCAATACCCTCCTCAATGGAGGCTGATAAAGCCACACCCCAGCCCCCAAACTCCCTCAGGCAAGCACCTAAAACATCTCGTAGATTGGCCTCATGCTCAATCAGAAGGATCAATTTATCAGGCATTGAAATACCCTTTTGAGGCGAACATAACACCTGTAGTATTTCCTCGCTGGACGAAGCACAGCTCGCTGAAACGAAGAATCCCCGGAATTATCCGGGTATCTCATGCGCTGCAGAAACACCGCACATCTTCAATGAACTTAATGAAACCGGCACCCCTGAGCCAAGGAATAAACCCGATATCATCTTTGAATCAGGGTAGACAAAGACTATAAGAAGGTAATAGGAATAGAGGCGCTCTAAACGTTTACCAGCCCAGCAAGGCGGCTACTTCTTGCCCCAAACTCAGCGGGTTAAAGGGTTTGGTAATGGTGCCTGCCAGGTTGAGGGAGGCAAAGCGGGCCCGATCGCGGGCTAGAACCTTGGAGGTCAGGGCAATTACTGGAATCGGCTGGGTAGAGGGATGAGCCTGCAATTGGCTAAAAATTTCGAACCCATCCATATCTGGCATGGAGATATCTAGCAAGATAGCGTCAATGGTCAGGGTTTGGGCCATCCGCAGACCTTCTACGCCGGAGGCCGCCTTGAGAATCTGCCAACCGGCGATTTCTTCTAGGGCCGCCTGCACAACATCCCGAATATCGGCTTCGTCATCCACAATCAAAATTCGTTTGGGCAAAATTCGTTTGGGCAAAATTTGTTTAGGCAAAATTCGTTTAGGCATGGCTCTGCCTCAGATCTAGAGGCAGAGCTACGTAAAATGTGCTGCCTGCTCCCAAACAGCTTTCAACCCATATATGCCCCTGGTGTCGCTCTACAATGCGTCGGCTAAATGGCCAGGCCCAGACCCGTTCCACCCTTTTTGCGGGAATCTGACACATCCACCTGCTGAAATTCTTTGAAGATTAGATCTAG
>JAAUUR010000394.1 GCA_012031045.1 Leptolyngbyaceae cyanobacterium SM2_5_2 | reverse complement strand
CCCCCAGCCCTCGACGCCAGTTCCTCAGGCCCCTACCCAGGCCCCGGCCAACCCAACCGCCCAGTTGCCCAACACCCTGGTTAACCAGTGGGAACCGATGAGCAACGTCCTGCTGACCTTTGGCACCATGACCGTTACCCCCAGCGAAGTGACCTGGAGCAGCGGCCAGCGCAGTGCCTATACGCTAATCAGTACCGATGGCGGCTTTTTGCTGAAGTTAGAGACCAGCCCTAAGTTTTACGACACGCCAAACCCCTTCATCAAACTAATTCCCGAAACCAACGAAGCTGGAGCCATCACCTCGATAGAGGGTCGCCTTCTACGACAGCGAAGCCCAGCTTCAAAAAGACGAATACATTATGTACGGCTCATACTTTGCCAATTGAGCAGGAGTCAGGAGTCAGGAGTCAGGAGGGATGACACTTCTGCATTCTGGCTCCTGCCCCCCAGAAGGAAAAACGAATCATCCCTCACCCCATCCCTCCACTGGGGTCTTGAATTTTTGAAAATTGTGCGTATCCTTAGTTAGGTTCAGGGAGTCACGCTGTATCTAGGCCAGGTTGAGCCTACAAAAACGCTGCATATAGCGTTTGCCCTGGCTAATCTGTCCAGCCCGTTGACGCTAGAACGCTTTCGAGAGGTAACGCCCATGCCACAGTTAAACCAACCGAGATCCAGCTTCAGGTTATCCCCCGGCGGTTGTGCCGTTTCTCCGGTCTGGTTGGGGGGCGGGTTGACGTTGTCTGCCCTCGTCTGGTTAAGTCCAGCGGCCCTGGCGGCGATGCTGTCGGCCTGGCAGTTTGACCCGGCTACGCAACAGTTAAGGGTGACGCTGCCAGCGGGGGTAACGCCACAGTATGCCGTGGCGGTGGATGCCAACCGAATTGTTTTGGATATTCCTCAAACTCAGTTGGGTAACGTACCCACTGACGCCACCTACGACGGCCCAGTGCGTCAAATTACCGTAGCTCAGTTGAATGCCGACACCGTGCGGATCATTCTGGAAGTAGATTCGGCGGCTGAGCTAGTGCCAGAGCAGGTGCAGTTGGTAGCGATTGCAGCGGGTGAACAAACTCAGTGGATTTTGACGGCACTGACACCTCAACCCAGTTTAGATGCCCCAGCGGCAGAAACTAACGGCCCCGGCATGATTGTTGAGCTGCCCCAGCTACCGGCTGACCCCAACCTGAGCTGGCCCTACACCGGCATTGGACGGCTAAGCATTTCTGCCTCAAACCTGATGCTGCCGTCTAATTTGGATGCGTTTAACACCCTGCCCGAAACCCTAGCCATTGACCCCTTTAGTTTGGGTCTGCCAGAGGTTGAGCAGGTGGCAGTGCCCAGCCTGGAAGAACTGGATGCGGCGGTTGGTGTGGCGATCGCCCGACAGCACCCCCGTCCTCTTCTACCGTTACCATTGAGCCGCCGCCGGGCTCAGCCTTTGCGCCCGCTCAGCCTACTCTATCGGTGGCCGCAGCGTCCCCAACCGCTCAGCCGGGTGAAGCTAATCCGGTAGCAACGATTCCTGCCCCAGCTTCGCCGACCCTGGCCCAGGAACCCCCGACCGGAGCCGCGATAGCACCGCCTGCCACTCCTGGAACCGCTGAACCTAACGCCTCTCAGCCTGCCATCGACCAGGACAATGGCGGTCTGGCCATTCCCGTCCTTCCGGCAGCGGCAACGACTGCCACAGCACCAGAGACAACGACGGTCGGCGCACAAGCTATTCCGGCTGTGCCCGCCCCAACTCAACCGGGAAGCGCGATCGCCCAGCAATCCTCACCGATGGTTGAGCCACCGCCGGTTGCGGCCAGCGTTCCCCCGGCTACCAGTAACTCACCTGCGGCGAGCAGTCCCAGTCTGGCCACTCCGGTGGAGCCGCCATTCCTGGCTGCTGAGCCACCTGCCAATACGGCCTCGGCACCAGTGGATCAGGCCCCATTAACTGTACCGGCGCCACCGGCTACCGCCTCACCTGGAACAGCCCTGCCCCCGTCGGTGGCTGCCGAGTCAGCGCCTGGGTTGCTGTCGGCGGCGGCGGCCATCGCCTTTGGCCAACCTCTACCCGCTGGTGCCAAGGCCGCTGAGCCCAGTTCACCAGAGGCCAGCGATCGCCCCCTCTCCCCCGATATTTTGATTGCATCAGGCACCATTCTAGAGCTTCGCTACACCGGCACCGAACCCCTCAGGCTAGACCCCAACACCGACCTAAATGAAGTGCTGGTGCTGGAAACCGAAATTCGTGACCCTGTTACCAATGGCGTACTGGCCCCAGCCGGTAGCCAACTGATTGGCCAATTTGAAACCCACCGCGAAAACCAGCAGTGGGTGAGTCATGCCCTCATTGTTCCAGAAGGGTATCGGATTCCCTTTGCCAGTACGTCGGAATACCTCTATGGCACCCCCCAAATTAGCGGCGGTGGCTTAGCCCTGGGAACTGGGGCCGGAGCACTGGCGTTGACCTTGCTAACGGGCTTTAGCGGCATTGGTCTGCTGGGCGGTGCTATTCTGGGTGCCACTACGGCGGTAGGTGTGGCCCCTCAGCACATTGTGATTCAGCCCAACGAGGTGATCTACGCCCAGGTCACCGAGGATATCCCGCGTTCTATGCCCATTGCCGCCGCCCTGCCGACGTGCGTGAGTGGGGAATGGTGCCAAGTTCCTGGTGAGGTCGCCACAACAATCGTCACAGTACCCTGTGCCAAGCGGTAGTGTCGTAGAACGTGTAGGCTCTGCTGGGATCTCGCCCCAGGGAGAGAGTTTGACGATCACGAACCCATACCGCCACTCCAAACAGCCCAATCAGCTATTGGGTTACCTGGTGTTCCGTCGAAGATAGACCCAAAAATGGACATAGCTGGACTGATTTACAGCCATGGGGCTGCCCATCATCTTAGTGGATGAAGAAACTCTACCAATGAAGCCTTGGCTTCAGCAACAGGCCCAGCCTAGGGCTACTTCAGCCTCAGGCTTGCAGTTATTGGGCTTCACTGCGCCCTACCCGACTTACAGGATCCTATCCCCTCCAGGGAGGGGCAGGGGTGGGGTAATCGGAGGATTAGGCTGTTCGCAGGGCGACAATGGGGTCTAGGCGGGCGGCCTGGCGAGCTGGGAAGACGCCAAAAAATAGCCCAATACCGCCGGAAATGCTCACAGCCATCACAATGGCGCTGACTGAAATCCCGGCATCAAAGGGCGTGAGGGCACCGATTAGGACAATGCCGCTGACCCCAAGGGTAGTGCCAATTACCCCACCGGCCACCGAAAGAATAATCGCCTCGATGAGAAACTGGCCCAAAATATCACCCTGGGAGGCACCGATCGCCTTGCGGAGGCCAATTTCCTGCGTCCTTTCCCGCACTGACACCAGCATTATGTTCATAATGCCGATGCCGCCAACGAAGAGAGAAATCCCCGCAATTGCCGCCAACATTAGGGTTAGCGCCCCGGTGATGGTGTTGGCAATATCCAGCAGTGTATCCTGGCTGCTGATGTAGAAATCGTCTTCGTCGATGATGTTGTGGCGCAGGCGTAGCAGGTTGGTGATTTGGAACTCCGCCGTGGCCATGCTCTCGCGATCGCGAGCCGACACCGTAATAAACGACACCGGCACCCCGTAGGGCGAGCGGCCTTCGCCAGCCAGTCGGTTAGCCTGGGTGGTAATCGGCACGATGATGGCATCGTCGTAGTCGAGCCCCAGGTTGGAGCCTTTTTTCTCCAGTACCCCGATCACATCAAAGGTGACGCCGCCAATGCGCAGTTGCTGCCCCACAGCCGGGGTATCCTCAAACAGGCGGGTCTTCAGGGTGTCCCCTACCACGGCTACCTGGGCATTACGGGTGACATCCAAATCGCTAAGGAAGCGCCCGGTGGCCACCTCAAAGCTCCGAACAGTCAAAAAGTCGGGCACTGTGCCCACAATATTGACATTGGCATTGCGGTTGCGAAAAGTGACCAACTGACGAGTGCTGGCCTCCGCCGCCACCCCGGTTACAGAGGGCACCTGCTGCTCAATCGCCACCGCATCGGCCAGCACCAGGTTGCGGGGAATATTGAGCGCCCCCAACTGCTGAGTTTCTCGGCTGCCGGCACCACGAAGAGCACATTAGGCCCCAAGGTTTCTAGCTGAGCATTGATAAACCGCTGCGCCCCTTCACCCAAGCCCACCATCGTAATCACCGAGGCATTACCGATGATGATGCCCAGCATCGTTAGGGTACTGCGGAGACGATTGGCCGCCAGAGTTTTGGCTGCCATTGAGAAGCTTTCTTGTAAGTTCATGAGATCATTTTTCAGGTGAAGGGAGGCAGGGGGCAGGAGTCAGGAGGCAGGGGTCAGGAGTTAGGAGTTAGGAGCCAGGAGGAACATCTCTTCTGATTCTGACCCTTGTATTCTAGACTCGCGCAACTGTCGGCTTACTCCAGCATCCCAATTTCCCTCTGCTTCGCACGGACTTCGCCCTACGTTCTTCCCTCTTCCTTACCTCACTTCACCGTGACGCGCCCATTATGGCTGAATCTCCCCAGAGGGGCAGTTGATGGTGCAGGGTTGCGCCAGGGCTGGCGACCCGCCAACCATCAAAGCAACCAGCCCGGCTAAGCATCCCATCGGTAACAGTGATGACGGCGTTAGCATTAACACTCCTTAGTCTGGCTCCTGGCTCCTGGCTCCTGGCTCCTCCTAAGTAGCAAGGAATTAACCACTACCGTTACCGAGCTAAAGGCCATCAAGCCGCCCGCCGCCGCTGGGCTGAGGCTAACCCCCCAGGCTAGGTAACAGCACCCCCGCCGCCAGGGGGAATGGCAATT
>JAAUUR010000393.1 GCA_012031045.1 Leptolyngbyaceae cyanobacterium SM2_5_2 | reverse complement strand
CAAGGCTAAACACAGTACCCGTGACGGTGTCGCCAGGGTTGAAGTGGTAGTCATACTTGTCCAGCAGCGCGGCAAAGTCTTCGTGTGTAAACCCGATACCTGTGTCCTTTACGTCCTGATTGAGCATGCTAGTGTTTTCCTATGATTTTCTCCGTAATACTGCGGTTTCTGTGCAGACGTACAAAACAATCGACTCAGTTATAGAAGCCTGTGCCGCGCCAAAAAATGACCGGCCCAAGACAAGCCCGATAAACCCACAGGATTCAAATTATAGCTGATGAGAATAGGTTGTTGAACAGCCGATTTAAAGATTTAGCCGAAATAGCCTGATGAAGTTTTGCCCTAAGCCGGGGGTACATCAGCTTATGGTTAAGGACTCTGCCGGTTAGACCGGAGGGCAGGGATCAGGGTAGGGAGACCTGGTAGGAGAGCGATCGGCCATTTCCTAGCCCTGGCTCAGTGGTGTCTAGGGGCTCGTCCCGCTGTCCATCCCGCAATTGACTCAGGGTATCGGCAAAATCTCGAATGCCCTGAAACTGCCGGTAGACCGAGGCAAACCTGACGAAGGCGAACTTCATTAACCGCTCGTAGTTTACCCAACACCATCTCGCCAATTCAGCGCTGGTTACTTCCCGGTGCTGACGCTGCTGCAGTTCAGCCTCAATATCATCCAGCGATGGATTCCATCACCTGGGAAGACACCGTGGTCTTTTCGCAGGCTCGAACGATGCCCCGCAGCAATTTTGAACGATTAAATAACTCGTGGTCTTGGCTGCGCTTAATCACCGTTACGGGCACATATTCGATGCGTTCGTAGGTGGTAAATCGGCGCTCACATTGCAAACATTCTCGCCGCCGCCGAATGCTACGCCCCGACTCAGCCGATCGCGACTCCAGCACTCGATTGTCAGGATGTTGGCAGAAGGGACAATGCATCAATACACCCCTAGGGAAGGAGCACTCAGGTCGGCTAACCCGTGGCGATGAAATAAGCTAGGCATGAGATAGTTAACCAGCAAACGCTTGTGGGCTCCGCAATGAATCGCTCAGTACCAAACCGTCAGCACAAGTTTCTTGGCAAATTCGGCCTAAGGCACTTGATATCACCTATAGTAATTAGATTATCGGAAAAGCGACTACATTATTTTCTCGGCTGGTTTGGTATTGGGTTGACAGTAATTACATCGAGAAACGGTAAGATTGCATCGTTTGGGTAGACGTACTGCGCCACACGTCCCTGCCTGCCTGCCCTGTTGCAATCGGAGAATGGAGCCCCCTGTGAACAGTTTCAACGCCAAAACCTACCTGACTGTTGCTGGCCAAACCTGCACTATTTACAGTCTGCCTGAGGCGGCCAAACGCCTGGGTGATCTGAGTCGCCTACCGTTTAGTCTTAAGGTTCTCCTAGAGAATCTATTGCGCTACGAGGATGGCCGCTCCGTTACCGCCGCCGATGTGCAGGCTCTGGCCGACTGGTTGCACAGCCAGACCTCCAGCCGCGAAATTGCCTACCGTCCAGCCAGGGTTCTGATGCAGGACTTTACCGGTGTACCCGCCGTGGTTGACCTGGCCGCCATGCGCGATGCCATGGTCAACCTGGGTGGCGACCCCAATAAAATCAACCCCCTCTCGCCGGTAGATTTGGTGATTGACCACTCGGTGATGGTAGACGCCTTTGGGAGTAGTAGTGCCTTTGACGAAAATGTGCAGCGGGAGTTTCAGCGCAATCACGAGCGCTACGCCTTTCTGCGCTGGGGGCAAACCGCCTTTGACAACTTCCGAGTCGTCCCCCCAGGGACGGGCATTTGCCACCAGGTGAATCTGGAGTATATAGCCCAGGTGGTGTGGACGAAGGAGGTAGATGGTGAAACCCTGGCCTATCCCGATACCCTGGTCGGCACCGACAGCCATACCACCATGATCAACGGTCTGGCTGTTTTGGGCTGGGGGGTCGGTGGTATTGAAGCTGAAGCGGCCATGCTGGGGCAACCGATTTCGATGCTGATTCCGGAAGTCGTGGGCTTTAAGCTAACCGGCCAGTTGCCGGAGGGGGCAACGGCCACCGACCTGGTGCTCACGGTGGTACAAATGCTGCGCCAGAAGGGCGTCGTGGGCAAGTTTGTAGAATTTTATGGCGACGGCCTCGACCACCTCACCCTGGCCGACCGGGCCACCATTGCCAACATGGCTCCAGAATACGGCGCTACCTGCGGCTTTTTCCCGATTGATCACGAAACCCTGAATTATCTGGAATTTTCGGGCCGTGAACCAGACCGTATTGCCCTGGTAGAAGCCTACGCTAAGGCCCAGGGGCTCTGGCGCGATACCCACACCCCTGACCCCATCTTTACCGATGCGCTAGCGCTAGATTTAGCCACGGTGGAGCCCTCCTTGGCGGGGCCAAAACGTCCCCAAGACCGGGTGCGGCTGTCGGATTTGGCCCATCAGTTCAAGGCTTTGGATTTCCCTAACTTTAGTGGCAAAGGCTATGCCCAGAAGCGCTCGGTGCCTGTGGCCGGAACCGCCTACAACCTCACCGATGGCGACGTGGTGATTGCCGCCATCACGAGCTGCACCAACACCTCTAACCCCTCTGTGATGATTGGGGCTGGGCTGGTGGCCCGCAAGGCCCGGCAGCGGGGGCTAACGGTCAAGCCCTGGGTGAAAACGTCTTTGGCCCCAGGCAGTCAGGTCGTGTCTGACTATCTAGAACAGGCCGGTCTGCAGACGATTTAGATGCTCTCGGCTTCAACCTGGTGGGCTACGGCTGCACCACCTGCATCGGCAACTCGGGGCCACTGCCGGGGCCAATTGCCGCCGCCATTGATGAGAATGACCTGGTTGTCGGTGCAGTACTCTCAGGCAACCGCAACTTTGAGGGCCGGGTTAGCCCTCACACAAAGGCTAACTATCTGGCTTCGCCGCTGCTGGTGGTGGCCTATGCGATCGCCGGTAATCTAGCCATTGACCTGAAGACCGACCCCATTGGCCAGGATGCTAACGGCCATCCCGTCTACCTCAAGGATATCTGGCCCACCACGGCGGAAATTCAGGCCGTGATGGCGGCGGCGCTCACCCCAGAGATGTTCCGCCGCCGCTACAGCAATGTGTTTACCGGCACCGATAGCTGGCAGCAAATTGCCACCGTGGAGCAACAAACCTACCCCTGGCAGGCCGATAGCACCTACGTCCAAAATCCACCCTACTTTGTCGGTATGGCCGCTATCGCCAACGGTCAGGCCTTTGGGGATATTCTAGGAGCCCGTCCGCTGGCTATTCTGGGAGATAGCATTACCACTGATCACATTTCTCCGGCGGGGGCCATCAAGGCGGAAAGCCCTGCTGGTTACTACCTGGTTGATCGAAACGTGGTGGCGGCAGACTTCAACTCCTATGGCTCTCGGCGTGGCAACCACGAGATTATGATGCGTGGCACCTTTGCTAACATTCGCCTGAAGAATGAGATGGTGCCTGGCTCCTCCGGCGGCGTTACCCGGTACATGCCTGGCGATGAAACCTTGTCAATTTATGATGCGGCTATCAAGTACCAGGCCGAAGGCACTCCCCTGGTGGTGATTGCGGGCAAAGAGTATGGCACCGGTTCCTCCCGCGACTGGGCCGCCAAGGGTACCCGGCTACTAGGAGTTAAGGCCGTGGTGGCCGAGAGTTTTGAGCGCATCCATCGCTCTAACCTGGTGGGCATGGGGGTACTGCCTTTGCAGTTTCCTGCGGGTATCCACCGTGGCCTGCTGCGGTTGGATGGCTCTGAAACCTTTGACTTGCTGGGCCTCAGCGGTGGCATCCAACCCGGTATGACGGTGACTCTGGTGGTACATCGCCCCAGCGGCGATATCACCGAACTGCCCCTACTCTGCCGCATTGATACGCTGGATGAAGTGGAATACTTCCGCAACGGGGGGATTTTGCAGTACGTGCTGCGGCAGTTGCTGGCAGCCTAGGCCAGGGTAACTCGATCATCGGCTAAAAACACTTAAAAATCCCAAGGCCAGAGGCCAGAGGTAGGAGATAGGACGGCCCAACCTTTTCTACCTCTGGCTTTGCCGTTTTTACTTGACGTTCAGAATCCTCAAAATCTGGCAAGAGAGGTTTTGCCTAGTTAAGTTATCAAATTCCTGTTAAGAGTCCTTGAAGCTACCGTGGTAGCCCCCACAGTGAGCTAAGTAACCTTCTATAGTTTGGTCAAAGTCAGGGGAACTCTAGCGCTATTCCAGCGTTCCTTAGCTTAGATTTTTGACCTACTACCTGAAGGATGTCAGAATGGCTTCAACCGTTGCCCCGGATCAGAATCCAACCCTGTCCTCAAATCAATCTGCTGCGGCAGCTTCAGATGCGCCCTGCGTAGTTGAGGTGCCCGCCACCTTGACGGTGGTAGAAGCCGTTGAGTTTGAGCAGCGGGTTAAGCAATGTTGTCAGCTACAGCCAGCCCCAGCGACCATCTTTATCGACCTGGGCCAGACTAACTTTATTGATAGTAGCGGCTTGGGTGCTTTGGTCATTTGCTACCGCACCTGTCAGCAGCGCGGCATTACAATGGTGCTGCGGGGGGTGCAGGAGCAGGTACGTATGGTTCTAGCCCTGACCGATCTAGACCAGCTTTTCACCTTTGAACCCGGTTCTGAACCGGATCCAGCACTCTCCTCGAAACCAGAGGTACGGTTGGTAGCGTTGACCACCCATCCGTCCGTAGCTTCGCGGGGCAAGCGGGCGATGGATATTTTGGGAGCGCTGGTGGGCCTGGCAATTACCAGTGTGCTGGCGGTGCCCATTGTTATTGCTATCAAACTAGAAGATGGTGGGCCGATATTCTTTCAGCAGGTGCGCTGTTCGATGGATGGG
>JAAUUR010000392.1 GCA_012031045.1 Leptolyngbyaceae cyanobacterium SM2_5_2 | reverse complement strand
GCCGTCGGTCAATTTTACTTGGGTTTCACCGACTACTACCACGCCAATTTCCTGGGCCATCGCAGCGGTGATCAGCGTGCCGGTAGCGCCCGTATCAAACAGCATAGGGAAGGTTTTGCTGCCCGTTTGCCCTTGCAGGGTAACGGCCACCACTGGCGTGCCACCGCGCCGCTCCTGGATGGGAATTTGGGCCACTAGCCCATTCGGGGAAGTGGGCTCGGTTGCCGTAGTAGCCACAACGGGCTTCCCGGCGGCCCGCTGCTGAGCGGCTCCCAGGTGCTGCTGGTATTCCTTGGCTTTGGTTTGGGCTTGGGTGTAGTTAGTGTGGGTTTGGGGAACTTGCTTCATCAGGTCAACGGCCTGCTGCCAGCGGCTAGCGGCAAGTTGCCAGTCGTCAGTAGACTGGGCCGACTGGCCAATGGCCACCGCACTGCTAGCCCGGTTAACAGCTTCACGGAAGTAGTCTGGCTGGTTTGCGGCTGGTGGGGCTGGTGGGGCCGCCGGACTGCTCACTGTTGGTGTTGAGGCGACAGGAGCCGCCGCAGGGGGAACCGTAGACGAGGACGGGTTTACCGTGGAAACCACTGAATTAAGGTTGACACCGCAGCCCGATAACCAACCAATTGCGCCTAATATTCCCAGCCCGCGGGTGGTTTGTGCCAGCCATCTCATAGGTATTGCCCTGCTACGCTACAGGCTCGATAGTGTGTGCTCGGTTCAAGTAGTATGCCCTGTCAACCCTTTATACCCTGGGGCCAGAGGTAGATTAGAAAGGAATCTCAATCTGTCAAGGCTCCATCAAGACTGGGTGGTCTAAATTAACGGTTTGGTCTTAGGATAGTAGCGCCCTGCCATCCCCAATCTACTGTTATGGTCTTCCCCGACGCCCCTCCTGCTCTTCTAGTTTTAGCCGATGGCTCTGTTTTTGAGGGCTGGGCCTTTGGGGCGGCGGGCACGGTGATGGGGGAAGTAGTGTTTAACACCGGCATGACCGGTTATCAGGAAGTGATGACGGATCCCAGCTACTGCGGTCAAATCGTCACCTTTACCTATCCAGAGCTGGGTAATACCGGTGTTAACCCTGACGATGAGGAGTCGGCCCGACCCTACATTAAAGGGGCGATCGCCCGCAACATTTGCGACATTCCGAGCAACTGGCGCGCCACCCAATCTTTGCCAGACTACCTGAAGGTCCACAAAATTCCCGGTATCTTTGGTATTGATACCCGCGCCCTGACCCGGCGATTACGAAGTGCTGGGGTGATGAATGGGGCACTCTCAACCACCGTTCTGGATCCCCAAGAGCTTCTGCGCCAGCTCCAGGATGCGCCGCTGATGACCGGGCTAAACTTGGTTGACCAGGTTACGACCACCGAGATCTATGAATGGACAGAAGGTACTCCCGCCGCTTGGGACTACGGCATTGGCAATGCGGGCTCAGACGAAGCGCCATTGACGGTGGTAGCGGTAGACTTTGGAGTTAAACGCAACATTCTCAGGCGGTTAGCCAGCTACGGCTGTCGGGTGATTGTAGTACCGGCCACCAGTTCGGCGGAGATGATTATGGGTTACCAGCCCGATGGTATTTTCCTGTCTAATGGGCCAGGCGACCCGGCGGCGGTAAGCTATGCTCCAGAACTGGTGCAGGCGTTACTTAACTACCAGTTGCCCACCTTTGGCATTTGCATGGGGCATCAGATTTTGGGCCTGTCTTTGGGAGCTTCCACCTTTAAGCTTAAGTTTGGCCACCGTGGCCTCAACCAGCCCTGTGGACTAGAGCGCCAAGTGGAAATTACCAGCCAAAATCATGGTTTTGCCCTAGCGACAGAGTCGATTCCGGATGAGCAGGTAGCTGTCACCCATCTCAACCTTAACGATCAAACCGTAGCTGGCCTGGCCCACAAGACTCTGCCCATTTTCTCGGTGCAATACCATCCGGAGGCCAGCCCTGGCCCCCACGATGCTGACTATTTATTTGCTAAATTTGTGCAAACCATGCAGGAGTACCGTCAGCAACGGCTGTCAGCCTAGTTCTCACCGAGGTGTGGATTTACCCCTTGCAGATGGGGCTATCCTGACCTATATTTAACTGTCGAATTTGGAGCGCCCAGGAGGTTTCCCATCGCTGAATCTCTAACCCTGACCGTAAGTTTACGAGGCACTCGCGATGTCAGGGGAACCTATCAACTGTTTCGCCTCACGGGCCTGCTCGATGCCTTTTCGGAACCTGCCTTTCGCAAGGTGATGACGAAATACGTCGAGGCGGGGCCTCCGAGTATTATTCTGGATCTGTCTGCTATTGATTTTGTCGATAGTTCTGGCCTGGGTGCCTTGGTGCAGTTGGTCAAGAAAGCGACTACCGAGGGCGGTACGATGCAGGTTGTGACGAACCCTCGCGTCACTCAGACTGTGAAGCTGGTGCGGCTGGAGAAGTTTCTCTCGTTGCAGCCGTCGGTAGACGATGCGATCGCTAACCTGGATGCCCCCAGTGACAGTTAACCTCGCTGTCTACCCCGTTGACATGGCCGATGCCCTCGGTTAAGCCTGAATGGAATGGATGATGCTCTCAGCCCCCGCGAGCCTTCCCTTGTTTCAAGCAGCCTTGTTTGGCTGCTCAGCTTTAGGGCTTCCACTATCGCGCAGGGCGGGGGCATGGCGAGCGATGTAGTTCCCGACCCCGCTACCATTGAGGCATCAAGCTTACCCCTGCTGTCTCCGGCACGGGTTCAGTCCTTGTCACCCATTGCGCTGGCTTACATTGGTGATGCCGTGTACGAATTGTTTGTGCGGGGCCTGCTACTCTGGCCACCCAAGCGTATTCAGGACTATCATCACCAGGTGGTTAACCAGGTGAAGCCGAGCAACAGGCTCATTATGTTGAGCAACTCATGCCATTTTTGGCTCCAGAGGAGCAGGATGTACTGCGCCGTGGCCGTAATGCCTCTCCACGTGGCCCCAAACGTATTGATGGAGCGGTTTACCAACGGGCGACGGGGTTTGAAACGTTGATTGGTTACCTTTACCTAACCAACCCAGCTCGTTTGGCCGAAGTTCTGAGTTATCTAGATTTGAGTTCCTAACCTGAGTGTTGCTCAGGTCTGACGGTTCAACTCGCTGGTTATTTCCCAGCCTGCTCCCCAGGCTGTTTTAGCCCACGACCATCAGCCCAACATGCTAGCCTGATCCTCACTCCTATTATCTGCCTGCTGGCTTTCTTCATCCGGTGTAACCATGGCGCCTCAAAAACCGTCCCGCAACCCTCGCCGCTCTAATAGTTCTTCGCCCCGTAAGCCAGGGGGCAGCAGCCGTGGTAAACCATTACGGCACCAGGGGATAGCATCTCGGCCGCAGCGGGCGGCGGCTCCGCCTAAACCAGTTTTGAAGCAAACCTCCCAACCCCAGGTAGACTCTCCCCTGGGTGAAGCAGGGGATCCATCTCAAGACAGCGAGGCCAATAGCGACTTAATCTATGGTCGCCACGCGGTCGCGGCGGCCCTGGAAAGCCATCGTCCCCTGAATCGGGTTTGGGTGAATGCTCGCATTCGCTATGATCCCCGCTTTTGTCGCTGATTGATGAAGCCAAAGCCAGTGGTGCCGTTATTGACGAGGTAGACACCAAGCGACTTAACCAAATCACCGAGGGGGCTAACCATCAGGGTATTGCGGCCCAGGCGGCCTCCCACGATTACCAGGATCTCGATGCCCTGATCGACACGGCTCTGGCTGGGGCCAAACTGCCCGTAATCGTGGCGGCGGATGGCATTACTGATCCCCACAACCTAGGGGCTATTATTCGCACAGCGGAGGCGCTGGGGGCGCAGGGAATAGTGATCCCCCAGCGGCGGGCGGCGGGCATTACCTCTACGGTGGCTAAGGTGGCTGCCGGTGCCCTGGAGCATTTGCCGGTGTCTAGGGTGGTTAATCTCAAGCGGGCCTTAGACACCCTTAAAGAACGGGGATTCTGGATCTACGGGTTGGCTTCGGAGGCCAGTCAGCCCATCCACCGCACTACCTTTGATCGCCCAACGGTTATTGTGGTGGGGGCTGAGGGAGACGGCCTTAGCTTAACTGTGCAGCAAAGCTGTGATGTACTGCTTTCAATACCTCTGCGGGGCCATGTGCCTAGCCTGAATGCATCGGTAGCTACGGGCATGGCGCTGTATGAGATTTATCGCCATCAATGGATAGCACAGATACAAATTTCCTCTTTGCAAAATCAAAACAAACCAGTATAAACAAACAAGTAAGGCGTTACCTCCGAATTTGTCTAGTGCATAACAGCTAAATGGCGGTTATCTCGGCAGACTAGAGGCGTGGACTTGATAGATAGACTTAATAGGCAGGTACTATGAAAACTTCATTTGGTCGTTTTTTAGCGAATCTTTTTGGCTTTGGTCAGGATTGGTGGGTAGAAGTTCAAACTAGCCAGCCCGCCTGTACCTACTACTTTGGCCCGTTTAACAGCGAAACCGAGGCCGAGACTATGAAAGGCGGCTACATTGAAGACCTGGAGCAGGAAGGCGCCCAGAGCATTCGCTCGGTGGTAAAGCGTTGTGGCCACCCCGATCAACTAACCATCACCGAAGAGGGCGACAGTCCCCTGGGGGGCTTTGCATCACCCGCGTTTAGCGGCCAATCCTAACCTCTAGGCTTTTCGCGAGAGTCTGTTATTACCTGTGTGTGGCGGCAGGGGCATTCTGGATGCGCTTGAACCAATAAATTTTCGTACTCTCCTGGGTTCTCTAAATTGGAGCTTGGTGTTCTAGCCACGCCTCAATGTCGTTTAAAGCCTGGTTGGGAATTTCCCAGGGAAAAAGGTGAGCCGTGTTCGGGTAGCAGCGACTCTCGGCTTGGGGAGA
>JAAUUR010000391.1 GCA_012031045.1 Leptolyngbyaceae cyanobacterium SM2_5_2 | reverse complement strand
TGTCACTATTCTAGAACTGCCCCAGCCCGGCCAATTTGTCCGGCATCGGGGGAGTTTTTACCAGGCCGGTGACGTTCTGATGTCAGCGGGCCTAGAACTGGGCGGGCCAGAAATTGCCGTGTTAGCCGCCGCTCAGTGTAGCCAGGTATCAGTGTTTCGCCAGCCTAGAGTGGCTATTCTTTCTACCGGCGACGAACTTATGCCATTGACGGCAACGCTCCAACCTGGACAAATTGTAGATTCCAATCAATACGCGCTAACGGCCCTGGTACAGCGGGCTGGGTGTGTGCCCCTACCAATGGGCACCGTTCCTGACCAGCCTCAAGCTCTGGCCGAAGCTATTCAGGCTGCCTTAACCCAGGCGGATGTGATCCTCTCCTCCGGGGGCGTTTCCGTCGGTGACTTTGACTATGTAGATCGCGTTCTGGCGGAGTTAGGGGCAACCCTGCACCTGCGTTCGGTGGCCGTTCAGCCTGGTAAGCCCCTGACGGTAGCCACCTTCCCTCGCCCCGAAGCCCACGGGGATGCCAATAGCGCGGTGTACTTTGGCTTACCTGGCAATCCGGTATCGGCCCTGGTTAGCTTCTGGCGATTTGTGGAACCAGCCCTGCGAAAGCGCTCAGGACTAAGCCAGGGCTGGTCGCCAGTTTTTATACCAGCGACTACCCGTGATGGCCTCCAGGCTGGCGGCAAGCGCGAAACTTACCTGTGGGGGAAGCTTAGCCTTGTTGACGGTAGCTTCGAGTTTTGCCTGGCCCAAGGTAGCCACAGCTCTGGCAACCTGATTAATTTAGCCGGAGCGAATGCCTTGGCGGTTGTGCCGGTGGGCACTACGGCTATTCCCGCCAATACCCTGGTAAAGGTCATGGTAGTCGGACGAATCATAGTTTGATCGACGACTGAGGGGACTAATCAAACTATGATTGTCCTATTTTTGCGGCTTAAAACTACTGATTGTCAGGGGCAACATTTGGGTGAGTTATCAACCCAGTGACCCAAAAGAGCATGTATAGAATTAGCGTACTGTTGGGTTAGGCAGAATCCCTAGTCTACAATGGCAGCAAGGGCCAGTGCGCCCCATGTATCTACTTGATTCACAATGACCGGAGAAGAATTGCGCCCAGGGGGAGACTACTCCAGGAGAGATTTTGAAGGCTGGGATTTGAGTAATCTTGACTTAAATCACGTTAATTTATGTGGCGCCAACCTGCGAAACGCTAACCTGAGAAATACAAATTTGCAGTATGCTAAGTTGGCTCAGGCCAACTTAGAGGAGGCTGATTTATTCTGTGCGAATTTAGAATATTCCATCCTGAATGGGGCTAATTTTTACAGAGCCACCCTGCAAAATGCTCGGTTAGGCGGCTCAAAACTTCTGAATACAGTGTTTGAACAGGCTGATCTAGAACAAACTGACCTCAGCGATTCTGATCTGGCAGGTGCAAATCTAGCTCGCTCTAATCTAAAACAGGCTAAGCTATCCTGCGCTATTCTATCCGGAGCCTATCTAAAAGAAACCTGTTTGGACGGTGCCAATCTAGAACAAGCAGAATTGCAGGGTGCTTTTCTGAAAAATGCCAGTTTGCGCCACGCTAACCTCAATCGAGCTAAGCTAACTCGCGCCCGCTTTCGAGAAGCAGACTTTACGGCAGCTAGAATTCATCAGGCTGATCTACAGGGAGCTTATCTTAACCACGCTATATTAATTAGAGCTGAGTTGAATGAGTCGAACATTCAGGGCGCTAGTTTGAAAGGCGCTAGGCTACAAAATGCCACTTTAATTAACACAAACTTAGACCGCACAAATCTGGTAGCTGCAAATCTAGATAACGCTAACTTAACTGGTGCCAAATTGAATGGCGCAGACTTGAGCGACGCTAGTTTATACCAGGCTAAGTTGTTACGTGTAGAGCTATCGGGAGCAATTTTAGACTGTGCTAATTTACGAGCCGCTCAACTTACCAATGCCTCTCTCTATCGAGCTGATTTAGGAGATGCTGATCTCACTGGAGCGCGTTTAGAACAGGTTCAGCTAAACCGATCATACCTGGGAGGTGCTAACCTAAGTGGTGCAGTCATTACTGAGGCTAATTTAGGTGGAGCCAGCTTACTCCATGCTTGCCTGGTGGACGCCGTATTAACCGGCACCTCTTTTAGACGCACCTATTTAAGACATACAACTTTTGAAAATTCCACTATAGACGCTGTTGATTTTACCTCGGCTGACCTCACGAATGTCAATTTTGATGGTGTAACGACTGCCAATAATGCCGTTTTTAGAAATAATTTGGGGCTTTCTAAAGTTCAAAAATTAGCCCTTGAAGAAAAAGGTGCAAGTGTTAATGATGGGCTCTATCCCAACGCTTCTGCCAAAAATTTTCAGGCCGATGCCGTAGAGCGATTTATAGAATCAGCTCAAATGGATGCCCAAGATCGGCTCACAGACCTGCACAATGCCCTAAAGCGGCTCACGGTAGCTATTAATTGGCTGAGGAGTTGCCATCAAAAAGTGGAAGAGCGAGGAGCCCTTAACCAAGCTACTGCTCTCTACGAAGAAATTTTTGCCGCAGAGCTAGATTTTGAACAAAGGCAACAGCGGAATTTAAACTATGAAAATCAGCTTGTTCTGCTCGGTCAACATAATGACCTAGCGACTACCATCCAATATTTCTTGAGTTTTTTAGAGGAAATTCGCCTGGATGTTGCGAACTGTAGCGATCGCAACCGCACTCTGGACGCTATTGGCGCCTATCTATGTTCTCGTCATTGGCCCAAGGCGATTTCTCCTGACCCTCCCGCCGAATTCGTGGCCGATTATCTGGCAACCAGCGCCTACGACTGGCAAGTTAGAGAGGATGAAGAGCTATTGAATGGCGATGATGAACTAGTGGAGTTCTCGGATAATGACGTCGCTAATATCCAGCGACTGATCGAAGACATCTGTAGCGAGAGCCTCGCTGATTCAGAAATTTCCTATGTTCAGGAGGAAGAGTGAACACTATTCATTCACCCGATACCCAACGCCAGCGCCTGCGCCGTCACCTGGACAGCACCGATACCCTACCTGGGCAGATTATCAACGGTGCTATTGTAGTGCTGATATTTTTATCTGCTGTTATTTTTGTCCTTAAAACCTATCCTCTAAATCCTGCTGTAGATGCTTGGCTAAACCTGCTGGACTGGTTGATTGTGATGGCCTTTACCCTAGAGTATGGCCTGCGGCTATGGGTGGCCCCTCGCCCCTGGCAATATGCGTTGAGCTTTTATGGATTGCTAGATCTAATTGCAATTTTGCCATCGTGGATTGGCGTATTTGATATTCGTTTCCTGCGCTTCTTTCGCTCATTGCGAATTTTACGACTGGTGCGAATTTTTAATGATAGATTGTGGTTTGGTCAGGTCACTAGTGCCGATAGCCTGATTCTGTTGAGGATTTTATTTACACTAGGAGCCATTATTTTTATCTACTCTGGGCTGATTTTTCAGGTTGAACATCCGCGTAACCCAGACGACTTTAAAACCTTTCTCGATGCCCTCTACTTTGCAGTGGTGACCATGACCACAGTGGGGTATGGTGATGTAACCCCCCTGTCTGATGCCGGTCGAGGGCTGACTGTAATGATGATTTTGACGGGTATTGCTCTGATTCCCACCCAGGTGAGCAGCTTGATTCGGCAACTTGTTAAAGTGAGCAACCCGCGCCATTTGCCCTGTCCTGGCTGTGGCTTTGCCAGCCACGACGACGATGCCCTGTTTTGTAAACGCTGCGGTACGGCCCTGGATTAGTCTTAAATATCAGGCTGGCTAGCTGACAAAACGCTCAACGCTGGCGGCTAGAAGCCACACCCATCCAGGCAAAATCCGCCTAAGCGGGTTCGTGCATGGGTTGAACTGTCGGCGCAGGTCGCCTTTGATGATGTAGCTGCGATTATGTAGCTGCGGTTTGAACCGCCGGGCATCAAAGTTTTGTCAATCCATTAGGTTTCAGGTTCAGCCGCAGTTTTTGGGCCTTGTCCAAACCCCTCGTGGTAGCCACTGCCCTCTCAGCTGGTCTACGCGGTCTTTAGCCATCACATAGATCCAGGCTTGGGCCAGGGGAGTGCGATCTAGGCGGTAAACCCAGCGGTAGAGGCGTTGATATTGGCTGTCTTGGGGGTGATTAGGATAGTAGTCTTCAAACTCATCCAACTGGGGCAGAATAGTAGAGGTTGAGAGCGTCAGCAGCACCCCCTGTACCCAGCCCGCTTCTAGTGTAAGTGCCGGGTAACCTAGTGGTAAGTGATAAAGACGACCGGGGGAGATGGCGTCTACTCTCCCGACAACATAGGCCTGGCAGAGTGGTTGAAAGGCGCGCTCCCCTGGTTTGAGCGTGCCGTAGACAAAGAGCTGACAAACCATCGACTGAGCTTCCACCTCGGCTTAGGCGCTAGATAGAGGTAGACTTATCGGCTTGAGTGCCGACTTCGACTTGGTGGTGCAGCACCGCCTGCCGAAATCCCAGCACGACCAAAATGTTGGATAAGGTCAGAAAGGCCTCGGCGCTGCCGTGGAGCCAATCGACATTGGCTAGTTCTTCCTTGAGCCCCACCTTGGCGTAAATCCCCGCTGGAATGGTCACCGCAACAAACACTAGCAGAGCATAAAACCCGATCAGCGCCAGCCTTGGCGTTTCCTTAGTGCGTGTGATAAACCACAAAAACCCCAGGTAGGGGAAGAGCGATAGGGCGAAGAGAGTGTTTTTGTCGAGCATGGAGGTGGGGGAGGAAAGTTCGGATTTTTGATTTAGGATTTTTGATTTAGGATTCTGAGGCTGTTTGGGTTTGTCGCGAGATCCACCAGGCGGCCAGGCAGAGGGTGCCGT
>JAAUUR010000390.1 GCA_012031045.1 Leptolyngbyaceae cyanobacterium SM2_5_2 | reverse complement strand
TCGAGACTGGGGCCGATGCGCACCTGCAATCCGCCGTGTGGGATCGGCTGCTAACGCTCAAGACCGGCTTCTTTCGTCAATACCCCACAGGTGACCTGGCCTCGCGGGTATCTAGCATTTCTACGATTCGCCGTAAGCTGAGTGGCTCGGTGCTACAAGGGCTGTTTGCTGGTATTTTTTCGTTGCTGAACCTGGGTTTGCTGATCTACTACAGCCCTTGGCTCGCGGCTGTAGCGGTCACGGTAGGGTTGCTGGTAATAGCCGTAACAGTTGCCTCTGGCCTAGTGCTGGTGCGTCGCTACCGTCCTCTGTTGGAAATTCAGGGCCAGCTCTATGGTCTGGTGATCCAGTTGATTAACGGTATTGCTAAGCTACGCATGGCCGGGGCAGAGGAGCGGGCCTTTGCCGCCTGGGGCCAGCGCTACGGCCAGCAGTTGCGCCTCACCCTCAGCACCCAGCAGCTTGAGGATGCTGTGGCGGTGTTCAACACGGTGCTGCCGATTGTGACCACTGTGGCGCTGTTTTGGCTGGCAAGTCTCATGCTGGACGGCGATACAAACCGATCTACCGGCACATTCCTGGCTTTTTCGGTGGCCTTTGGCACCTTCATCGCCGGGGCCACCAGCCTCAGCGATACCCTGGTGGACTTGCTGGATGTGGTGCCCCTGTGGCAGCGGGCCAGCCCTATTCTCCACGCCGAACCAGAGGTGAACCTCACTAAGGCTGACCCCGGCCAGCTTTCGGGGGCGTTCTCTGTGGACAGAGTTACCTTTCGCTATAGCGACGAGGGGCCACTGATTCTGGACAATCTGAGCTTTACAGCCAAAGCAGGGGAATTTATTGCTCTGGTGGGGCCGTCTGGATCGGGCAAATCCACCGCCATGCGTTTGTTACTAGGGTTTGACCAACCCCAGGCGGGGGCCGTCTACTACGACGGGCAGATGCTGTCTGGGCTGGATGTGGTAGCAGTGCGCCGCCAGTGTGGGGTAGTGCTGCAAACCAGCCGCCTCAGCGCCGGGTCAATTTTTGAAAACCTGGCCGGGGGGGCGCTAATTAGTCTTGACGAAGCCTGGGATGCCGCTGAGAAAGCGGGCCTTGCTGCCGACCTGCGGGCCATGCCAATGCAGATGCACACCGTGGTGAGCGAGGGGGGCAGCAACCTGTCGGGGGGGCAGCGCCAGCGCCTGCTGATTGCCCGCGCCCTGGCGGTGAAGCCCAAAATTATGCTGATGGATGAGGCAACGAGTGCGTTAGATAACCGCACCCAGGCCATTGTTACCGAAAGCCTGGATCGACTGAAGCTGACGCGGGTGGTGATTGCCCACCGCCTCAGCACTATTCGCCACGCCGATCGCATCTATGTGCTAGAAGCAGGTCGCCTAGTGCAGCAGGGTAGCTTTGAGGAGTTGGCCAGCCGGTCGGGATTGTTTAGTCAATTGATCAGCAGGCAGATGACGTGAGCGATCCGCTTTCCAATCCCCGCCTGGGAAGGGTAGGGGTAGACCAGCTCTACCCCAAGCCCACTTAAAACGTACGACATATCACCCAATGCAGCCCGTAAAACCGCTTAAATTTCTATGCTAAGCGCCAGTCTTCTGAGAGCCTTTAGAACTTTGCACAACCCCTTTGACTTTGGTACTCCTGAAGCTCACCCCCTAGAGCCAACCCTGGATTTGGCCCAGGCCAACCAGGTGCTGCAGGCATCGCTCAGCAAGCTGGCCGACGAGCCTGATTTAGAGAAGTTTTTGGGTCATTTGCTGACGGTGTGCAGCGATCACTTTATGGCCATAGAAGCGGGCATCTGGCGGTACGAAAACGGCCTATTTCGCCTATTTGTCTCCTACGAAGACGGTGAGATCAAGCATGGGGAAGCCATTGGCCATCCTGGCGCCAGCTTGGGGGTGGCCCGCAAAATTCAAAACCAGCATGTGCTGGCCCGGCTGCGCAAGCGCGAGATCATCAGTGACTACCCCGAAGACTTTGCCACCCAGCCCGTGTACGAACACTTTCGTGACTACTTTCGACGGCGAGGCATTCAGGCGGCGCTGAAGATTCCGCTATTTTTGGGGGATGACCTGCGCGGCATTCTAGTCATGCGCTTCCGGCACCGCCGGGTGTTTAAACCCGAAGAAGCCGAGCTGGCCTTTTCGTTGGCCAACCAGGCGGTTCTGGCCCTAGAACTCACTCGACTGGCGGCAGTGGCCCAGACCGCCGCCATCATGGAAGAGCGCAATCGTCTGGCCCGCGATATTCACGACACCCTGGCCCAGACGTTTACCAGCATTCTCATGCGGCTTCAGGCGGCGGCGCTGACCCTCGACGAGGGGGGCAATGGGGCCAGGGCCAATATCGATCGCGCCTGCGATTTGGCTCGCGAAGGGCTAGCCAATACCCGGCGCTCAGTGCAGGCGCTGCGGCCCCCGGCGTTGATGGGGCGATCGCTGGCTATGGCCTTGGCCGACTGCCTGCAACAGATGACCGAAGGCACTCTGCTGGCCAGCGAATTTCGCCTGGAGGGACAGCCTGTGCCGTTGGCTGACGATACCGAGCTAGAGCTGTTTCGCATGGCCCAAGAGGCTATCACCAACAGCTGCAAGCATGCCCAGGCCCGCACCATTTCGGTGCAGCTCACCTACCAGCCCGATTGCCTGCACCTCATCGTGGAGGATGATGGGGTGGGCTTTACCCTGGCTGAATCCACGGCCCTGAAGGGATTTGGCCTGGTCAGCATGCAGCAGCGGGCCGAGCGCATCGGCGGGAATTTAACCATTTGCAGTGACCACAACCAGGGCACCCAAGTCTGTGTGGTGCTGTCGATCAGCCGGAGCCAGCCCTATGGTGATGCAGTCTAAACCCATGCCTACAATGCAGCCGTCTACGGTGATTCGCGTGATGATTGCCGACGACCACCCGGCCCTGCGCGAAGGGTTATCGGCCCTGTTGGAACGCCAGGCTGACTTGCAAGTGGTGGCCATGGCCGCCGATGGTGAGGAGGCCATAGCCCTGGTGGACACCCACCAGCCCGATGTGATTTTGATGGATTTGCGAATGCCTCGGCTAGAGGGGGCCGACGCCGTAGCCACCATCTGCACCCAGTGGCCCGAGGCCCGCATCATCATTCTCACTACCTACGATGGCGACGAAGATATCTACCGCGCCCTGCGAGCTGGGGCAAAGGGCTACCTGCTCAAAGATGCCCCCTGTGAGGAGCTGTTCACCGCTATTCGTCAGGTGCATCGAGGGCAGAAGTACATCATGTCGCAAGTCGCCCAAAAGCTCACCGATCGCGTTCAATCCTCCGAACTCACTGAGCGCGAGCTAGAGGTGCTGCAACTGCTGGTGCAGGGCAACACTAACCGCGACATCAGCGCGGCCCTCTGCGTGGCGGAGGGCACAGTGAAATTTCACGTGCGCAATATTTTGGATAAGTTGGGGGCCTGCGATCGCACCCAAGCCGTCACCATCGCCCTCAAACGCGGATTGGCCCGCCTCTAGGTAATCCCGACCGGTGCTTAAGCTGTGGCCAGCGACTCCGATATAGACTTCTATAGACTTCATTTTGGGAGCATAGTTAACGCCCAAGATCTTGGCAATATCTTGCCTACACATTGTCGCTGGCCTTAAAGCCTACGGCGATGCGTGCCGATGGAACCATCACTAGCCGTTGGCTAGGTCTTAGCCTGACCTTTTGGACAGGTTTTTTGCCATCCCCAGGATCAGCCGCAATCTTAGTCTTACGAGGAGCGACAGTCGCCGCTTCAACCCCTAGAGTTACAGATAACTTCTCACCGTAGAAAAGAGGAAGCCCCTTGTGAAGCTTAACCTGTTTTTAACTCAAAGTGCATGCTTGCCTTGGGGTAGGTCAGCGGCTATGGCCACCCTACTCACCACTGGCCTGCTCTCCATTGCTGCCGTTAATCCCGCCCGCGCCCAAGATGCCAGTGCCACGGGGCTTACCCCTGCCCAGCAGGTGGCCTTTGTCCAAGAGCACAAAGGCCAGTTTGGCAGCGGCGATCAGTTGCGCCGCTTCTTTTTTGGTGATCTAGAACCGATCTCGGTGCAGCCCGGCGGCGCGGGTATGGTGGTGAATCTCTACAACAAAGCTACTGATACCACCTTTGCCTACTGCGCCACCTTTTGATGTTGTTGTTGCCGTGGGTACTGGGCGCGTCACGGCCTTCCCCGACAGTGACGTGCGCTAGCGCAAACTCATCTCGAAGGGCACGGATTTAGATTGGGTGGGTGGTGCCTACCCTAGCGGGGCTTTCGGGACCTTTAAACAGATTGCGTCAGCGGTATCCAACCTTATTTCTCCCCGCTATGGTGCGCCCTGTGTCTATTCTGACCACCCCCGTTACCCCCCACGACCATCGGTGGGGGCCATCCACTGCCCGTCTGACCCTGGTGCAGTATGGCGGTTACCAGTGCCCCAGCTGCGGCTCCGCCTATCCGCTGTTGATGAATTTGCTAGAGCATCTGGGCGATCAGATGTGCTTTGTGTTTCGTCACTTTCCCCGTAGCGATGTCTATCCCCATGCCCAGCACGCCGCCGAAGCTGCCGAAGCCGCTGCCAGCCAGGGTAAATTTTGGCCCATGCACCACCATCTATACGCCCACCAACATGCCCTGGGCAGCGGCTATCTAGTCGAGTATGCGGTTGCTTTAGGGCTAGATGTAAGGCAGTTTTTGCGGGAGGTAACAGGCGATCGCTTCGTTAGCCGCATCCAGGCCGATATCGCCAGCGGTCGTGCCAGCGGTGTAGTCGATACCCCCACCTTTTTCATCAACGGCCACCGCTACCACGGCAACCACACCCAAAACGCAATCTGGGATACCCTCTCCACCCTCTAAAGACCCCACGGTCCAAAATCCCGGGTGAACGC
>JAAUUR010000389.1 GCA_012031045.1 Leptolyngbyaceae cyanobacterium SM2_5_2 | reverse complement strand
CGATCTACGCCAAGATCTATAACAAACGCTTGGCTCAGGGTGCCCATCCTCAGGATGCGCCTGGCTTCTAACTTTAGTCTTTCCAGGTCGCCTTTAAAGCAATAGGGGCAATAGGGCGAAAAATAAGCGGGTTTACCTGCTGACTATTCAGGTTTTTAAGCACAAAGGATTTAACTATGGCAGCGTTTTCCGACTTTAATTCTGTTGTTAAGGTGTTGCCTGGTTTGGTAGTGGCGGCGGGTTTGGCGGCGATCGCCCCCTCCAGCCTGGCCCAAGCTGTAGACGCGGCCCCAGCAACGTCGCGATCGGTTGTAACCCTGGCCCAGATGACTACTGCCGACGACCAGCCCGCCAGCCCCGACGATTTGGCGGCGGAGGATCTGACCGATGAGCAGGTCGCTCAGCTAGAGGCCATCTTTGACACCTACCAGCCCCAAATCGACGCGGCTACGGCCCGCTACCTGACCAGCCTGGAGGCCATCAATACTCTGCTGGTGCCTAGCCCCGACGATCTGGCCCTGACCAACGCCCACAACGATGTCGTGGTTGCTGAGCAGGCGATGGATGAGCTGATTTTTCGGCGCAACCTGGCCCTGCGATCGGTGCTGACGCTCGATCAACGACAGGTGATCAACGACTACGTGCGGGCCTACCTGGGCCTCGCTGCGCCCCCGGCGGCGGTGGTTACCTTTCCCGAAACCCTGGTAGGTCTGGATGCGGATACGGCGATCGCCGATCTCCAGTCTGACGATTGGGGTGTTGCCTTTACCACCCCCTCCCAAGTGGGGCTCAATCGTGGCAGCGAAAAGCTGGATCTTTTCATCAACCGCAGCGGCCAAATTAGCGACGCTCAACTGTTTTAAGGGCGGAACCAGATCCTGTTATGAACGATAAAACCAAGCTTGTCAGCCTGGGGGCTACCGTGGCGATCGGGCTGCTGCTGCCCACCCAGGCTAGGGCCAACGCGCCCACCCCGCTAGACGATGCCGATGGCCAGCCCACTGCGCTACTGGGCGTGGAACCTCTACCAGAGGGGGGCTAGCGGTTTTGCCCGAAGCCGGTGTGCCCGCTGCGATCGCAGCAGACCCGAGCCAGCCAACCCAAGGCATAATCGCTGTTGAGCCAGTTGACGCTAGCGTCAACGCTAGTCCTGACACCAGCGACAATGTCCAGGCCGATGCGCTGCTATTACCGTCATCTAGCAACAGCCTAGATCGGTTGCAGATCGCGGCACCCTTAGCCAACGGGAGTTTGCTCCAAACGCCTCTCGCCCAGCCCCTCAATATGGCTCAAACCACGGCGGAACCATCCCCGTCAGAGCAGTGGCACTTTTTACTGGTGCCTTATATCTATGTTCCCTTTAATATCTCGGGCTCAGCAACCTTTAAGGGTACAGAAGAGTTCAGAAACAATTTTCTCGGAGATTTTGATGATCCGTCCCGAGATTTTGAATTTACCCCTACCGAGATTAGAACGGCTCTGCAAAACAGCTTAAACTTTGCCTTTTTAGGTGGGCTAGAAGCCTGGACACCAAACTATACCGTGGGGATTCTGGCTAATTTGGACTATGTTTCCCTCTCCAGTCGGGAAACCTTGAACCGGGATGTACGGATTCCTGGTGCTGCGGCCTTCGTGCCCACCGAAGTGAACGCCGCCTTAAATACTCAACTCTGGCGGGGTGATCTAGCGGCCAGCTATCGCTTTTATGATGCAGCGAGAGCTAACCCTGAGGGCCTGAATACAGAGTTCGATCTAGGGCCGTTTGTGTTTGATGTGTTGGGTGGGCTGAGTCTAGTCCAAATCAACACTCAGCTTGGTTTGAACACCAATTTGGGAGGAAGTGGCCAGTTTAATAGCACTCGAACCGTGATATCGCCGCTGATCGGCGGACGAGTGCGGTGGAATGCCAACCCTAAACTAGCGGTACTAGCATCGGGCACAGTCTCTGGCTTTGGCCTCAGTGGACTGACGCAATACGGCATCCAGGGCGGGGTCGATTGGATGTTCTCGGGGGATACTACCCTGGGGGCCGGGTATCGCTTTGGCTTTCTCGACTATAGCTCTGACCAAATTGACCTCAACGTCAATCAGAACGGCCCCTACCTAAATATTGGTTTCCGCTTTTAATCGGCAGGCTTGTAGCTTGGGTTTTGCTCCGCTGCATCTAACCGACGAAAACTAATACCTGAAATGCGTCACCAATTTTCACAACTTGAACTAAGAGGGTGTTTGAAAAGTCTGACGGGGTCAAAAATTATGCCAATCGCCTGACCATGATACGGATCATGGCGAGGTAGATGAGGGTTTCTGATGTTTCCGGCAACCGTTCGTAGTCTCGCACCAAGCGTCGGCATCCCTAACGCCTTCGGCGACGCTATACGAACAGCCATCCGAAGGTACCGCTCGATAAGCCATCCACAGTACCCTCATCGAGATCAAATCGAGATAGATCTGCAGGCCGAGATTTTGAGGGTTTAGAGGTCATTGATTACTCTCCTGAAAACAGTAATGGTGAAAGGCTATTCGACAGACTTGAGTTGTTCTCGTGGGCCAACCATTGCTGCCGCATTTGGTCGTGGTAGGGAACTTGCTTCCGTTGCCTTAACCGTTGGATGTCAGTCTCATCAGCCCAAATGATGAGTCGGTAAGGGGACGTGGACTGTTTGCGATACTGGAGCTGATTTTGTTTAACCCAAGTGTAAGGGTACTGCTTGTCATCTCGAGAGTCCGGGCTAAATCGGGTAGCCACCATTCATGCTCCGCTAAGACTTCGCTATTCACCCCTTTGGGCCGACGTTGGTAGAGCCCCAAGCGACGCATCAACTCCAGGACAGTCACCGACTTAAACGGCGTGTTTGATTTGGGAGAATGGAAAGCCTCTTGATTGAGTTGAGTGGCAATGGCAGCAGCCTGATGCCCCTCTGCCGCTAGCGTGTGAATGCGCTCACAGAGTTGCGGATAAAAACTCAGATGTTCCCATCGGACAATCGGACGAATGGCTTGATGATGAGTCACGACACCGCCCGTCCACTCAATGGCTAAATCCACCTTCTCGCTTTGCCCTTGGACCTGGACTTGAATGCGCTGAATCAGTTGACGAATAATGTCCTTGCGCTGAGCTGGAGCGGTTGTCGGGGCCTCCCAAAGCTGGGGGATATCCTGAGCCAAGGTAGCAATCGCCGTGCGTTCGCTCGGCGATAAGTGACGCGGCTGTTGGGCGCAAAACCGTTGATAGTCTTCTTGTAAGCGCTGTTGATGGGCTAATTTGTCTTCCCAGTCCTGGGCAAGTTGCCGCGCCACCAACCGATTTTCTGGTTCAATCAGCCGGTAGTGCCGAGCCGCTCGCTCGGCCTCCATCGCGGCTCGCTCTAACCGCTGGTTCCACAGCGTATCTAACTCCTGCCGTTCCTGTTCCAGGTGGGTCGCCGCTTGGAGCGACAGTTCTAGAGTGGCAGGTTGCAAGGCCGCCAGCACCTGCTGGGTGACGAAGGGATTTAGGGTGTGACCGGGCACCTGTTGGCAGCGCGGGCCACCATAATCACTGAGCAAACGCGTGCAGACATATTCATGAGTTTTCCCTCGGCCACTGTAGTGAACCGTCATGCGGCAGCCACAAGACTGGCACACTAATAAGCCTGATAACAACGCTTCACCATGACGAGCTGCACCAATGGCATCCGCCCGGGCTTGATTGGCCTGTAATTGGGCCAGGTTCTGCTGATACTGCTCCCCGGAAATATACGCCGGGAGTCGGTCTTTGATGAAGGCATGCCAGTCTTCTGGAGCACTAACCACTCGCCCGGTGCTGGGTTTACCCGGCTGTTTCCGACGCGGATCAACCTGACGGCGACCGTAGGCATAAGCCCCCGCATAAGCCGGATTTTTCAGCAGGTTCTGGAGCGTCATCCGATTTGGCTTGCGCCACTCCAAATCCCCCCGGTTGCTGCCAATTCGCACGCGAACGCCCACCTGGATCTGCTGCCGCACCAGATACCGCAGCACGCCATTAAGCGTGCCAATCTCCTGGAACTTACGAAAAATCAGACGCACGACCTGTTGGACCTGCTCATCGGGGTCCAACACGATTTCTCCAGATGGACGACGCAGATAGCCAATGGGTGGGTCAAAGGCCAGCTCTCCTCGCTTGGCTTTGTTGAGCGTGCCCGCCAGCATGCGCTGTTTCAAAATATGGAGTTCGGCCTCACTCATGGTGCCTTTAAGCCCTAAGAGTAGGCGGTCATTGTAGTGCATGGGGTCATACACGCCATCCAGGTCGGCTATCAGGGTTCTGAAGAGGGCACACACTTCCAATAACTGATGCCAGTCTTTGGAGGACCGGGCCAAACGGGACATCTCAATCCCCAAAATTAATCCGACATGGTTCAAGCTGACTTCGCTCACCAGACGCTGGAAACCGCTGCGGCCTTCTGCCGTTGCCCCCGATTTGCCCAGGTCTTCATCAATGACTAAAATCCGCTCCGCACGCCAGCCTAAGGCTTCAGCCTGATGGACCAGGTCATACTGCAAGCGGGTGGATTCTTGATGATGACTCACTTGTTGTAAGGTGGACTGCCGCACGTAAACGACAGCTAGACGCTCCAGATGGTGAGGTTGCAGCTTTTGGCTTCCTAAGGAAACCCGGTTAGAGGGATGATTCATCGGGTCCCTCCGATTGAGGAGCGATGCTCACTTGGGCCATCACAAGTTGCGTCAGCAACCAAGGAGTCGTTGGCGATGGGGAGTCGGAAGGTGACTCCAGCAGTCGGTTATCTCGGACGGATTGAGCGGGGGGGCTCGCTGGTGGATGACATGACTGGTGTTCCTCGTCGGTAGAATGCTGAGTTGTCCTGGTATTGTCTCACCAGGCTGACCAGCCGTAGCAACTCTTCCATCCCAATTAAGGCACC
>JAAUUR010000388.1 GCA_012031045.1 Leptolyngbyaceae cyanobacterium SM2_5_2 | reverse complement strand
TATGGAGGATTGCTAGACCCTAAGGTGAACTTGACGAGGTAAGCACCTTCGCAGCACTTCAGCCTATGACGGTACCACTAGCGCTTCAGCCAGAACAATCCGGGGGTGAGGGATAGCTTGCTGCTATTCGAGAAAAATGTCGCCTTTTCGCTGGGCAGAGCGGGCGAAGGTTGGAGCGGGTGGCATTGATCGCGCCCTAGCGGTAGCCAGTGAGGGAGTAAGCGCCTCAATAAATTTAGTTTCAGCTCGGCCTTCAACGGCTGGGGCAACTGGGCACCCGTCAAAATCGCGTTGGTCAACAGCGCTGTTTCTCCGGCGGTTGTCCCCAGCAGGTTGGCCTGGGTCAAGTTGGCCTGGGTGAAGTTGGCCTGGTGCAGGCGGCACCGCTGCAGGTCGGCCCGGTGTAAAAAGGCGCTGGAGACATTGGCCTCAGCCAAATTGCTGTCGCTCAGGCGAGCCAAAATCAAAAAAGCGTGGCTGAGATCGGCGCGGCTGAGGTTGGATTGGCTCAGGTCAACCCCCATCAGCGATGCGCCCCGCAGGTCAGCGCAGCGTGAGGTCAACACCGCACAGCCGCACACTGTGAATCACCACCCCCCGCAGCCTGACGCCGCGAAAGTCTCGCTCACCGGCCCGGTAGCGCTGTAGTAGTTCGTCGCCGGTCATGGCCAGAGTCCCTTAAGGTGAACCTCTCAGCTTTGGCGGTTGGAGTCTGCCGGGTCGGTTGCGTCGGGGCCAATTTTGGGCACCCAGTCGGGGGTTTCGGCATCTTCCCAACCGGCAGGCTTTCTGGAGTTGTACCAGGCGATCGAGCCAATGAAAGCCCCGGCCAAAAACCCACCAATGCCAATCCAGAGCAGGGCGTACTTCAAGGTCATTGAGTAGTCGAGGGTAGCCACGGTTGAGAACTCCCGGTATTTTCTGTTGCAGGGAGTGTAGCAAACGCCGATTGGGAAGACTATGCCGATCGGGGGCAGGGGATAGCAAACGGAAAGCCCTGGCGGCGGCCAAGGCTTCGGAGAATATGGAGCTTGAGGAGTGGATAGGGGCCTTGCGTAGCTTATCCCCCAGGCGGGGTGGCGTTCTAGCCGATGCTGGTGAAGATGGCTGCGCCGATAACGCCGGAGACCGCCGTGGCGACCAGCAGATTTGTGAACAGGCGACCCGCTTCAGCGTTAAAGCCGAGCTTTTTGTCTTCCTGACCAGCGGTGAAAAACAGAGACCAGGCTTGGTTAGCGCTGATGGCTTCGGCCTGGTTGAAGCTGGGGCGAAAGACCACGGGGCCAAACAGCTCTTGGCTGGAAAAATCAAAATCGGTAGTCATGGGTTGCTCTCCTTAGAAATGCATTCGGCAAAGACTGTCTGCAAGGAAGTGAAGGGATGGGGGCTGCAATGGGTAGCCCTAGAGGTGGGTCAACCAGGTGACGATGCCTTGGCCGGTGAGCGCTTCAAAGGCCAGGGCAGAGACAAAGCCGATCATGGCCAGACGACCGTTAAGCTTTTCGGCATAGGCGTTGAAGCCAAACTGCTGGGTGTCGTCTACATAGACCTTGGGTTCGACGGCGTAGACGTTCAGGCGACCGCCTTCTTCAGTGGTGTATCCGCGAGAGGTCATGGGGAATTTCCTGGGTTTCGTTTGCCTATGCAACGAATTGTAACTCAATATAAACAAATATTGCAAGCACTTGACTCAGGTGCTAATGATTTCATCCTTGAGGCGTAGCAGTGAAGTGCGTTGGAGGTGGGCTATGGGGGGTAGCGGGCGGAGGACGTACCTGGCGATCGCCCTGGGTGGGCTGTGCTGGCTGGGATGGCTAGCTCCCGTGCTGGCCATCCCGCATCAGGAGACGCCCGAGGAGTGGGTCGAGTTGGGGCGGCGGGTACACGGCGGCTTTGGCTCCTACATTACCCTGGGGATTCGGATTGGGCTGGATGCGCGGGAGCGGTTGAATGCTGAGCCCCGCGAGTTAGCGGTAACCTATTACAGTGGCGCGATCGCTCCCTGTCCCTGTGTGGTCGATGGCATTATGATCGCCACAGTAGCCACGCCGGGGCAGGGTTCACTGCAAGTAGCCGATCGCCCTAGCCCGCCCAACACCTTTGGGGTCGCTGAAATTCGCCATCGGGGCACAGGCGCAACGGTGCGCTATGTCATTCCCGCCAGCGCTAAGCCGCTGCTAGACGAGTGGAACGCCACCCTGAATGCAGCAGGTCGCTATGACGCGGTAATGGGTGAACCTGCCGAACGGCTATTCGTGGTGGAGTAAGCGCAGGACATTCAGGCCGTAGATTATTCTCAGGAAATACGTCCAGGTAGCCATGAGCTGGGTCGCAACAATACCCGATAAAATCCCACTTATCCCCCTTGGGGGTATGACTGATTAAAAAGCCTTTGTCTAACGATAGATGTATCGCTAATTGAATTAAGCCTGATCGCGTTATTTCAGTGGTACTATATGAGCCACTGTCGGTTCCAGTGGGGATCAGCCACTGGAGGAAACGGGGAAAGAGCAGTGCGAATCTGCCGCTGTCCCGCAGCTGTATTGGAAGAAGAGGTATCAGGTTTTAGGTTTTAGGGATTGAGCTGATATGCTGCGCCCAACGCCTAGTACCCAACACCCTCTTCCTGAGTCAGAATGCCCGCCGATGGCACGTCCATGTTCCACAACATCTGCGAGGTACGGATGATGACTGTTTTAGTATTTGCGCGATCGCCACTATTTGTTCTAGGAGCGTCCCTACGAAGCTCCGATTCTAGGAATTAGTAGTAAATCAGGCATTACTGCCGAGCCATTTGCCTGCGGTTTTGCAAATCAGATTGCGGCTATCAGCACTGCATTAAGGCGGTGCTGTAGTGCGTTGCATTGCTAAGTTCTGATTTGCGATCGCTCACTATTTTAGGTTGCTGCACCTCTATGAGATGCGATGTTTTGCTGCGCCTGAGAAGTTGTTTTTTCAAAGCCAGCAGTATGGCTTCCTGCAATCCCCAATTCATACCTTCAGGACAATACATTTATGACCATTCAAGAATTGAGCACTATCTCCTTGCTGCTGTGGATCTCTAGCGTGGGGCCAGGAGCTTTAGCCGCCTGGGCTGAGCATCCAGAGCATGATGACGCGACCTCGGCAGTTCAGACTATCCCCCTACCCTTGGCCGATGAGTTTTCTGGTGAGGAGTCGATGGTCTCTGACCCGGCTTTACCCATCGCTACCGAGGCTGCCGTTCTGGCCTGGCCCCAGCCCCTGCTTCCTCAGCCCGCCCCGGCGCTAGCAGACCTGCTGGCAGAGCTGAACCGCTGGCAGGAAAAACAGGCGGCCCCTATAGACCCAGAAGCTCCAGACCCAGAGGCCACAGAGGAAGCCACTCCCCTGATTCGGATTTCGGTCACTGGGGAAATTCTCGACCAGCCCGTCTACACCCCCTTTCGGCGAGAGGGCACGGTGCGAGAATCGAGCCAGCCCGTCTACGTGATCAACCGCCAGCAGATCGAGGCCCAGGGGGCACGCACGGTGAATGAGGCCCTGCGCTACCTGCCGGGGGGTGCTGAGCGAGGGCACCGCCGGGGGGCAGTTGGGTGCCCTGAGCGGCCAGTTTATTCGCGGCGGGGTGTCGTCTCAGACGCTGATCTTGCTGGATGGTCGGCCCTTGAATGAGGTTGGCGGCTTTGGGGCCTTTGACCTGTCGAATTTCACCACCGATGCCGTAGAGCAAATTGAGGTGCTGCCCGGCGGTGGCTCAGTGCTCTACGGGTCTAACGCCATTAGCGGCGTGATCAACATCATTACCCGTCGCCCCCCGAGCGAGGCAGGATTGGAGACGGCGGCCACGGCAGCGGTGGGCAGCTTTGGCTTTAACGACCAGGTGATTCAGCTGCGGGGCCGCGAGGATGATCTGAGCTGGGTGCTGGGCTACAACCGCACCGCCGCCACCAATGCCTTCCCCTTTAGCCTGACCTCGACCGATTTTGACGGGGTGCGCACCAACGCCGATGTGCTGTACAACAATCTCAATTTCAGCGCTACGACAGCCCTGGGCGATCGCAGTCGGCTGCGGTTTGGGCTGCTGTTTCTCAGCAAAGACCTGGGGGTACCGGGGGGCGTGCCGGTGCCGGGCAGCATCTCCGGCGGGTTCAACGCTCTGACCGCCGACGACAGCCAGTACAGTGAAAACTGGCTCTTAGACCTCACCTACGAAGCCGACCTGGGCCAGGCCGACGACTCGCGCCTCACCGCCCGCCTGTTTGGCGACCTGCTCAGCCTGACCTTTAACAATCCCGTAGCCGACAGCCCCTTTGCCCCCCCCTCCCGCGACCTGGTCGATCAATCCTCGGTGGGAGCGCAGGTGCAGCACGCCTGGCAGGTGGCCCCCAACCAAAACCTCACCTATGGGGTAGACTACCGCCAGGTGGTCGCCAACAATACCACCCTGAATTTGCTCACCGACACCCTCACCGACAATTACCGCGAGAGCATCAAACAGGCTGGGCTGTTTGCCCGCTACCAGGTAGACATTACCCCCAGGTTCAGCGCCAACCTGGGGGTGCGCCAAGACTTTAACGATTTAGCGGATGGATCGTTTACCTCCTTCAACCTCGGTACTGGCGTACAGGTGACGGAAACCACCCGCCTTCGCGCCAATTTTGCCCGCAACTTTCGGGTGCCCACCCTGGGGGATTTGTTCTTTGCCCCCTTCAACAACCCCAACCTGGGGCCAGAGTCGGGGCTGAGCTTTGATATTGGTGTCGATCAGCGAGTTGGGCGATCGCGGGCTGCTGCGCCTGACCGCCTATCGCAACGACATTCGCGATGCCATCAGCTTTGACCTGGCCACCTTCACCCCGCAAAACATTGGCCGAGTCGAGCCATTGGCCTAGAAGCCGAGCTGAACTATCAACTATTTGAGAACCTGTTTGCCTTCGCCAACTACACCTGGAACAACCCC
>JAAUUR010000387.1 GCA_012031045.1 Leptolyngbyaceae cyanobacterium SM2_5_2 | reverse complement strand
CTGGCTTCTTTACAAACTTCATCAAGCATTTCTGCATCCATGGCTAAAATGGCCGCCATGCCGCCGGGGTGGTTTTCACCAGCTTGCTGCATCAGTTGGGCGCGGCGTTGTACCATGCGTACGCCATCCTCAAAACGCATGGCCCCGCTGGCGCACACGGCTGTTAATTCGCCCAGGCTGTGCCCCGCCACTGCATCGGGTTGGTGCCCCTTGACCTGCAGCAAATCGGCCAAAATGCTCTCGATGACGTAAAGGCAGGGCTGGGTATAAAGCGTATTCGATACTTTGTCGTCGGGATCTTGCACCAGCTTGGGCACTGACCAACCCAGCACGGTCTCCGCTTCGGCAAACCGAGCCTGGGCCAGGGGTAAGTCCTCTAAATCCATGCCCATGCCGATGGCTTGTGAACCCTGTCCAGGAAATACCCAGGCCGTTCTTGTCATAGCGATTGTTGAATCCTACAAATGTCACAGGTCGGCCAATGATATTACCAGAAAAGGGGAGCCAGTAGATTGACTCAGCCTGTCTCTAGGACTTGACGGCAGGGCAAGACGCCAATCTACCATTGAGATTGGCGATGGAATACTGTCAGCACCCCATTGGCGATCGCCGTTCCCAACAAAATTAAGCCGCACCCAACGGCCATTGAGGCGGTGATAGCTTCTTGCAGAATTAAGGCACCCCAAAGCATGGCGAAGACCGGAATCAAGTAGGTCACAGTCAGGGCTTGGGTGGCACCAATCGCTTGAATGAGCCGGAAATAGAGGATGTAGGCGAAGGCCGTAGAGAGCAGCGCCAGGGCGACTACAGCGCTTAGCACTGGAATTGTCAACGGTTGTATGGGGATGGTGAACGGTAGGGCAGGCAGCAACAGCAGCGCGGCCCCCAACTGGCTACCCGCCGTAATCGCTAAGGAAGAAACACCGGCCAGATTTTGCTTGATGTAGGGTGCGGCGATGGCGTAACAGAACGCCCCCAGTAAACCCGCTGCCACCGCCAACCCAAACTCTGGCGTCAGCGTCAGGGAGCGGCGGCCCACCAAAACAACGACCCCAGCAAACCCCAGCAAAAATCCTAGCTTTTGGGTAGATGTTAAGTTTTCTTTGAGCCAAAGAGCCGCTACAACCGTGCCAAATAGCGGCGCAGTAGCATTCAAAATTGACGTAAACCCAGCCGGTAACGACACCGATGCAAAGGCCAATAACGAAAACGGCAGTGCAGAATTAATCCCTCCCACTATCAACAACGGCCACCCGTTTTGGCGTATCTCTGACCAGAGATTAAGGCGCAATAGCAACGGCAGCAGGGCTAAGCCCGCCAGCAAAACCCGCAACTCAATTAGCCAAATTGGGCCGATTATCGGCGCTGCAATGCGCATAAATAAAAATGATCCGCCCCATAGGGCGGCAAGGAGTAAGAGTTCAGCAATGTCTGAGCCTTTCACGATTCTTCCTCTGGTGTGATTTGACTGGCCTCCCAACCTAACAGAGCGGCCTTACGAACTTCCCCCCAGCTGCGCTATCACCGTGGAAGAATGGCACGGGTGATAGGAAGCCGTACGTACATTCCATCACCAGGCTAGAGGCCGAAACATTAGGTCATTGGCAATGGTAACGGTGTCCCCGGTTTGCTGAATGACAAATAACCTGCGTTGGTAGGCATAGCGGTCAACGCCCGCGTCGATCTCAATTCCAGCTACCGCACCGTAGATTTGATAAGCCCCATAGTGGGGAAAGGCCAACTTAAATTGGCCTAACTTGGCGATGAATTCGTCTACATCTCGCTGGGAAAGCCGCGATTTTACTTCAATCGCAACGGCTACTTCGCCATTCACCGCAAAGATATCAATCTCCATCTGCGCCCCTGGTCGTTTGGACTTCATCCGGCGGGCGGTTTCCTGCACCTCGATGCCCCGCTCCTGAAATAGCCCCACTACAGCAGGCTTAACCAAATTCTCGACAAATTGACCCCAACGAGTCGTTAACCCGGCTACCTCACGGCTAGTGTTGGCCGCAATTTTCTCCAGACGTTCTAAGCGGCGGTCAGCCGCGGCGGCGCGGCGGTCAGCCGCGGTTTGGGAAACGCGAAATAGCTCGTAGATATCCTCAATGGTGACTGGGTCAGGCATAGGGGCGGGTAATAATGGTACTTATGTTCTAGCCCAGGGCTGTGGATGGGACGAGTTGAGTGGTCTTGACCAGCTAGGTCGCAGTTGCCAGGGCCAAACCCGCATTGGGCGATAACCCCAAGGGGGAATACCCCAGTTGGTGAGCCGCAGGATCGCCATAGAGGGCAGTCAGCAGAAACGACGTACTGCTGTTGTCCCAACAGTCTGCTAATACCTGGCGGGTGTAGTCTAAATCTTCTGCCGTCAAAGTGGGTGAGGTTGCGCCTACCTGCTGCATGGCGTAGGATTCTTGAGTCAGGCATTCCTGCAAGCTTTGAGCGTAGCCATGCCGCTGAATGTAAGCCAATCGAAAGATAGCCAGCCCAATCTCTTCCCCAATGCGTTCGGCAGAATAGTTCTCGCTGGCCCACAGAATGGTAGGTAGCCAACCCCTTTGATAGTAGGGTTTCTGGCGAAAGCGGTAGTCAAAGTCGGTGGTGTAGCGGTTTGTCCAACCGCCCCTCAGGTCATCGCAGACCACCAGAGCAACTCGATAATTCCCCACCTCAGAAGTTAACCGGGTGACCGCGGCGGCGGTGGCGCTGGCGGCAATTCCGTCAGCGTCTAACTCCAGTAGCCAATCCAGAAAAGCCGGTACATGCTCCTTGGCCATTGGGTTCATTACCGTCAGCGGTAGGGCCAGATCCCCGCTGTAGGCGTCGGTCATAGTGCGCAGGTATGTTTGAAACCGATCGGGGCCAGGGGGCAGGCGATACAGGTCTCGTTGGAGTTGCAGCAGGGGAATATAGGTAAACAACATAGGGCAGGGGCTGGATCTTTACCGATTTCACGGGTTTAACGTCAGCGCAAGCCACACGCGAGCTCGACACTGAATTCCGTTTTCGTAAATTGGCTCTGGGTAAGTTCGCACAAAGTAGTCGGGTTCAATAGACTCCATTCGAAATCCAAGCTTCTGGTAAAAGGCCAGTTGCGTTAACCCAGAGTTACTGGTGGCAACTACCATCTGCTTCGCGCCTTGCTCCCTGGCACGGTCAATGGCGGCAGTCAGCATAAATTTGCCTAACTTTTTACCTCAATGACTGGGGGCAATGGCGATATTCATCACTTCTACAACGGCTGGATTCCGGGGCCGCAGCACCACTACCCCAATTACTGTCTCATCCGCTATCAAGCCTATTACTGTGGCCTGATGAATATAGGTCTCAATCACCTCCCGCGAAGGATCAGCATCCAGTAAAAGGTGCCAGGGCCACCCTTGAGGTTCTAAATCCTTGAGCTGGATGTTATCCATCTTTATCTATTGTCCGCTGATTGCCGTGGGCAGTATTGCTTAGGCCGGTTTTGTTGCGCTAGAATGAGGACTTTGGAATTCTTCCAAGTTTAACCTTTCGGAGAGTAACCGTTTATGGCGCGATATCGAGGTGCCCGCCTGCGGGTGGTTCGCCGCTTAGGAGAGCTACCGGGTCTATCCCGCAAGTCTCCTCGCAAGGCTTATCCCCCTGGGCAGCATGGCCAAGACCGCAAGAAAAAGTCTGAGTATGCGGTTCGTCTAGAAGAAAAGCAAAAGCTGCGGTTTAACTACGGGTTAACCGAGAGGCAACTGCTACGCTACGTGAAAAAAGCCCGCCGGGCCGGTGGTTCTACCGGTTCAGTAATTCTGCAATTGTTGGAAATGCGGCTGGATAACACGGTCTTCCGGCTGGGGTTTGGGCCAACCATTCCCTCGGCGCGGCAGATTGTTAACCACGGTCATATCTGCGTCAATGGTCGGGTCGTTAGCATTCCCAGCTACCAGTGTCGGCCTGGGGATGTGATTACCGTGCGCGATCGCGATGCCTCTAAAAAGCTGGTGGAAGCGAACCTGGAGTTTCCTGGTTTAGCCAACATCCCCAGCCATTTGGAACTAGATAAGGCCAAACTTACCGCCAAAGTCAATGGGGTGATTGAGCGCGAATGGATCGCCCTCAACATCAACGAACTGCTGGTGGTTGAATACTACTCTCGTAAAGCCTAGTGGCTGCTGGCTTGCGAGGTTATTTAGGCTGCTGGCTGATAGTTTCTATCACTTACCGCCCATAACGCATTACTCTTAACGACATTTAGCCCTCTGATCCGTCAGTCAGGGGGCTTTTTTGCGCCGTTAGCTGAGCAGCCTCCGTAGGGCTTTGAGCACCATGAATAGAGATTACGAAATTCGTGATTTGTTTGACAGTTAAACGAGTAGTTATTTCAGGTTTTATGAGGTTATGTAAAATCCTACTCCGCTAACTAAGAGCAACAGGGCACAATGCATCCAGAGCCTACCCCCATCGTCCTGCTACAAGCAGGTACTTATGCCATGGTGCCGTTTTTTAAAGCTGCGACTGAAACTGACACTGAAACTAAAATTTTGCAGGCTGCCCTCAAGCTCTTTGCCCAGCGGGGCTACAGTGGCACCACCACCCGCGATTTGGCTCAAGCGGCTGGAGTAGCAGAAGGCACATTATTTCGGCATTTTGAGAACAAAAAAGCCATTTTGGTGGCTGTGGCCAGCCAGGGCTGGGTAGAAATTTTAACCGATCTATTAACTGAACTCAGTGAGATGGCTAGCTATAAGGCCATTGGTCAGGTCATGCAGCGGCGCATGCTGAATCTGCAACGCAACTCAGCTTTAATGCGAGTGTGCTTTATGGAAGCACAGTTCCATCCTGAACTGCGAGAGCAAATTCAAACGGAAGTCATCGGCAAAATGATCGACGTGGCCGAAGCCTTTTTTCAAACAGCCATGGATCGGGGGGTCTATCGCCCCATGAACCCGCGCATGGTAGCGCGGGTATTTTTGGGCATGTTTACCG
>JAAUUR010000012.1 GCA_012031045.1 Leptolyngbyaceae cyanobacterium SM2_5_2 | reverse complement strand
AACGACCGGAAAGATATAAAGCAGGTCGTTAGGCCAGGCGGGCTCACCATAGTAGTTGTGCCCCATGCCCTGCTTGAGCATCTCTCTCAACTTAGGATCGCTCAGATCCGGCTTTTTAAGGGTTGCCATTCAAATGTTCTCCTCTTAACAGATTGGGCTTGGCTTTGCCCAAGCCATGATAAATCTAAACTCCAAGGCGATGAGCTAACAGATTAGAGGGAGGCCTCAAAAGCTCAAGCAGTAAGCTAAAAGCCGCTTACAAAGGCCCGGAAATGCCCTGCTTACGAATCATCAGGAAGTGGAGCAGCATAAACACAGCAATGGCCCAGGGCAACACAAACGTGTGAAGACTGTAGAAACGAGTCAGGGTAGCCTGCCCTACCGCTTCACCACCGCGCATCAGCTCAACTACCGTGGAGCCCACCACAGGAATAGCGCCGGGCACACCGGACACGATTTTTACGGCCCAATATCCCACCTGATCCCAGGGGAGGGAGTAGCCGGTCACACCAAAGGTAACGGTGATAACCGCCAGTACCACACCAGTCACCCAGGTCAGTTCGCGGGGCTTTTTAAAGCCACCTGTGAGATAAACCCGGAACACGTGAAGAATCATCATCAGCACCATCATGCTGGCTGACCAGCGATGGATGGAGCGAATCAACCAACCGAAGCTAACGTCCGTCATCAGGTACTGAACGGAGCTAAAGGCTTCCGTAACCGTGGGTTTGTAATAAAACGTCATGGCAAACCCGGTCGCGAACTGAATCAGGAAGCAGGTCAGAGTAATGCCGCCTAAGCAGTAGAAGATATTGACGTGGGGAGGCACGTACTTGCTGGAGATGTCGTCGGCGAGCGCCTGAATTTCCAGCCGTTCGTTGAACCACTGATAGGCCTTAGAGTCGGTAACTTGCTTAGTGAACATGAAGCGGAAAACTCTATATATCTATAATTGCCATCACTGAAAAATGTAACATAGCCGTAACGGCAGAGCGAAAGCCATCCCTAAGATTTTTAGCCCAGTTTTTGGCCGATCCTGTTCGGCAATGCTGAAAAGTGCCTAGAATGCTGACTTTGATGGTCAACCCAATGAGCGTTAGGCTTCATTTCTGTAACATTTCGTTGCATTCTGGCCACTGGCTGAGGCCGTTAAGCGGGTGGATTGGTCTAAATCGGTCAATATGAACAATAGGGTATGCTTCCAGGTAACTGGCCATCTACCGTTGTAGCTATGGCGTTTGCACCCACGGTTTAGTCCCGGCCAGTACATCCACAGGTGGGGTGGCCTAGTTATGGTTTTCTAGGGTTTATGAGAGCACTGTTGCATTTACTGGTTTTGAGTGTGTGTGTGGTTGGCATTGGTTTAGGGGGAATCAGTGCTGGTCCAGCCTTGGCCTTGACTCAGGAGCAAGATTTGGTGGCCGAGGTTTGGCGGATTGTTAACCGAGCCTATGTGGATGAGACCTTTAATCATCAAAATTGGTGGTTTACGCGCCAGCGAGTGCTCAAACGCCCGCTGACCAACCGTGAAGAAACCTACCGGGTTATTCACGATATGTTGGCTAGTTTGGAGGATCCCTACACCCGCCTGTTGCCGCCAGAGCAGTACCGCAGCCTCCAGACCAATACCAGCGGTGAGCTCACCGGGATTGGCCTACAAATTACTAAAGATGAGCCCTCTGGCTGGCTGCGAGTGATTGCCCCCATTGAAGGGTCACCGGCTCAGCAGGCCGGCATTCAGCCTAAGGATATTGTGCTGGCCATTGATGGAGTGGCCACCACGGAACTGTCTCTAGATGAGGCCGCTGCCCGGATGCGAGGCCAGCAAGGCACTACAGTAACCCTGCAAATACAGTCAGAAGCCACCTCATCCACCCGGCCGCTTTCTCTAATTCGCGATGTGATTACCCTCAACCCGGTCTATGCCCGGTTGGATGCAGCCCCAACGGGCCAACCCGTTGGCTATCTGCGGCTCAGCCAGTTTAATGGCAATGCGGCGGACAGCCTGACCGACGCCATTCGCGACCTGGCCGATCAGGGGGCAGAGGGTTACATCCTCGATTTACGCAACAATCCCGGTGGGTTACTACAAGCCGGGATTGAAATTGCTCGGCTTTGGCTGCCCCAGGGCACGATTGTGTACACCGTTAACCGGCAGGGAATTTTGGATAGTTTTGAAGCCTTTGGCCAGGCCGTTACCGATGCCCCCCTGGTGGTACTGGTTAATGAAGGCACCGCCAGTGCCAGCGAAATTTTGGCCGGAGCGCTACAAGACAATGGCCGGGCCCGGCTGGTTGGCAGTGTCACCTTTGGCAAGGGATTGATTCAGTCGCTCTTTGACCTGTCCGATGGGGCTGGCCTGGCCGTTACCGTAGCTCGCTATGAAACGCCTGACCACCACGATATCAACCGGCTGGGGATCACCCCAGATCGCCTGGTCAGCGGTGTGCCGCTCAGTCGCGATACCCTGGCCACCGAAGCCGATCCTCAGTACCAGGCCGCCCTCGACCTACTCAGTCAGACTGCCACGGTAGTTGCCGGTGTTCCCTAAGCTCTCTCGTTCTTACCACGACCCCCTGCATGGGGCCATTACGCTTCAAGCTAGCGACCCTGAAGAAGTGCTACTGATTCGGCTGATTGATACGCCAGCCTTTCAGCGGCTGCGGCGGATTCGGCAGCTAGGGCCAGCCAGCCTCACCTTTCACGGGGCCGAGAGTTCGCGCTTTACCCATTCTCTGGGTGTGATGGCCATTGCCCGTCGTGCCTTTGACCAGTTGCAGCGGCGCTACCCAGAGCTACGTCCTCACCGGGCCACGGTACTCTGTGCGGCTCTGCTTCACGACATTGGCCACGGCCCCTATAGCCATACCGCCGAGGATATTTTTGGGCTTCACCATGAGTACTGGACTCGGCGGATTATTCAGGATGTACCCGCCATTCAGGAACTGCTGAGGGAATATTCGCCAGAGCTGACTACAGCGATTAACCAGGTCTATACCCACACCCACCCGCTGCCGCTAGTAGGGCAGTTGGTATCCAGCCAGTTGGATTGCGATCGCCTCGATTACCTGCTGCGCGACAGCTACTTCACTGGTGCTAGCTACGGCCAGCTGGATCTAGACAGAATTTTAATGGCTCTGGAGTTTGAGCCCACTAGTGGGCGTCTAGTGGTGGCCTATAAAGGACTGGCCGCCATCGAACACTACCTGGTAGTACGCCATTTTATGTACGCCCAGGTCTATAACCATCCCAAAAACATCTCCGTTACCTGGTTGCTAGAACGCGCCTTTGACCGCGCCCGCACCCTCTATCAGGCGGGTCGCTTGGAGGCCGATGCCACTGTTGCGGCCTGGCTGCAAGCCCCTCAGCAGCCCCTTTGCTTGGAGACGTATCTGGCCGCAGACGACATCACCTTTACCTACCACCTCCAGCGCTGGCGGCATAGTGAGGATCCGTGGCTGGCGGATTTGTGCCGTCGCTTCTTAGACCGCGATCTCCTGAAAACCCTGGAAGTAACCCGGCTCACCACCGAGCAGCAAGAGCAGTTGCTGGCCCAAGTGCAGACCCACCTTACCCATCAAGGACTACCCGGAGACCTCTATACGGCTCTGCGGCGGATCTGGAGCCGAGGCTACACGACCTACCAGCAGGGCATTTCGATGACGGTAGATAATTCCCTGGTAGACATCAAAGACATCTCCCCGCTGGTCAGCACCCTCAGCCAGCCCTCCGAGCGGATCTGGCTGCTCTACCCCCGCGAAATTCACCCCTGGTTGTTAGCAGTTTGGGAGAAGTATGGTTAAGAGCGGAGGGCGGACAGCGGAGGGCGGAGGGCAAAACGTACTACCCCTATCGCTTCTTCTTTTTATGTTTTTTCGTAGATTGAGACGAAGCCGCCTCTGCCTGACCAAACCCCTTACTTGGCTTTAGAGCCGGTGACTGGGGAGCCTGTAGTGGCCCCTCGCCAAACTTAGGTGGCGGTTCTGGACGAAACGCTTCTAAATTCAGCGGCAAGCCCGACGCTGCCGCGCTGATTTTAGATGGCCTAAGCATTTGATTGAACAGGTCTTCTTCGGTCATACCCGATGGCAGGTTAGCTCGAAGTTCTCGCACAAAATCAGGAATAAAATCATCGGGGGTGAAGTCAGATTCCTGTTTCAGGCCCAAATCGACTTGAACCTTTGGCCAAGTACCCGCGCCCATGTCATCCACCAACTCGGATGCATAGACGTTTTCGATCAAGGGAGCCGCTTCTACGGCCTTAAATTTCACCAAGCCTTCTACTAGCGAACCATTCAGGCCGTCGAAGTTGTCGGCATACTTTTCTAGACCCTGAATCAGCATGGCGACACAGGTGGCCTGAGTCTCAGGATATTGCGTACCCAGTGCTTTAATGCCCTCAACAATGGCTATTTTGCCCCAGTCCGAAAAGTCTGAATTAATCAGGTAAGGGGCGAGTAGAGGCAACGCCTTTGGCCCCAGTAACACAATTACCTCAGAGGTTTCCTCATTTAAATAGTCATCGTCCTCGTATTCAGCAAACATGCCTAGCAGCGGGTCTAGCATTTCCAGCGCTTGCAGTTGCGCCAGGGCTCGCCAGGCATGTAGCGTAGACCAAACCTCAACTTTCTCGGAGGCCATATCCCAAAACTTGGTATCGGTCATTAACCGAATCAGTTCTGGCACATCATCGGGGGTAAGGCCCAGTTCTTCCACATAGTTGGGCCAGCCTGAGGGCATTTTAGAAGCATCCCCATAGGTTAAGAGGCGGTTTACAGGGGGAGTGTAGTGTTTCATGGTGATGAACCCTCAGCACATTGGGTTAAAACGTTACAGACCGTTAGTAAGTGACCTTGAATGAGCGTTTACATCGGTTTGAAGCAAGTCGTGAACAGGCGACTCCAAGGTTTCTGCAACTCATTCCATGAGTAACCAGAAACAGGTTGGTCAAGCTTACATCTGAGTCTATAGCTTAGGCTCTGGTTAGTGTACAGCGGGTCGTGCCTGACTATCTGATAGGCCTGGGATCCGTAAGCTGCCTAGGAACTTCACTTCATCCTGGGCCGTCTTCCAGGGAGGGTCTGCATCGGGTACGGCAATCCTGATTGCATTGCTTCTACCAAATCAAGTCAGGACATCTACTGGTGCCATATGAGCGGCATCGTTCGAGACGGATTGAAGAAGCTTACCAAGGAGAAAGCCTTACCATGGCGACTAATCCACTACAACCGACGGCTCACGAGCAGTATTTGCTGGAGCTAATTAACCGCGCCCGCCTTAACCCAGAGGCTGAGGTGCAGCGGAACCCCAAGGTGGCTAACCTCAACGAAGATCTTGCCCCGGGCACGATTTCAAACAGCGCTAAGCAACCGCTGGCTTTTAACCTACAACTCATCGATGCCGCACGGCAGCACAGCCAGTGGATGCTGAACACCAACACCTTTTCCCACACGGGGGCAGGGGGGAGCAATCCCGGCGACCGGATGCGGGCTGCTGGATACAACTTCACGGGCAGTTGGACCTGGGGCGAAAACATCGCCTGGAACGGTACCACCGGCACGCCCAATGTGACCACCTCCGTAGCCCAGCAGCACGAAAACCTGTTTGATAGCCCCGGCCACCGCACCAACTTAATGAACGATGCCTTCAAAGAGGTGGGGCTGGGGTGTTAACCGGGACATTCAGCGGCTACAACGCCGTGATGACCACCCAAAAATTTGCCAAATCCGGTACAGCCTTCTATCTGACCGGGGTGGTGTTCGACGACAAGGTGCTCAACGATGACTTCTACAGCGTGGGCGAAGGGCTGGGTGGCATTACCGTCACGGCTCGGCGCTCAACGGATAATGCCGTGTTCTCAACCACCACCTTTGGCAGCGGGGGCTATCAGTTGGCGTTGGCCCCAGCCAGTTATCAAGTCACGTTTTCTGGCGGGGGCTTAACCAGCCCGGTTACCCGAAACATTACCCTGGGCAGCCAAAACGCCAAGGTAGACCTGGCCACCGATGCTCTGGGTGGCACCGGCTCAGTGGGCGGCTCATCGGACGATGTGGTGAAAGGCACCAGCGGCAACGATACCCTGACTGCCGCCGGAGGAGCCCAGACCATGTACGGCTATGGCGGTAACGATTCTCTGTCCGCCGGGGCCGGTAATGACACCCTTTACGGCGGCGGCGGCAACGACACCCTACGAGGCGGTACCGGCAATGACCAGGTGAATGGAGGAGCGGGTAGCGATCGCCTCTTCGGCGTCAACCCCAATAGTTCTACCGCAGGCCGTGGCGAAGTGGATCGATTGACCGGCGGTGGGGGCGGTGATCGCTTCATCCTCGGCGACGCCCAACGGGCCTACTACACCGATGGCAATGCCAGCAGCAGCGGTCTGGGCGACTACGGCCTAATTACCGACTTTAAGCCCGCTGAGGGGGATGTGATTCAACTGAAGGGGGCGGCCAGCGACTATCGCCTGGGCAGTGCGCCCTCCGGTTTGCCGACGGGCCGGGCCATTTTCATGGAAACCAGCGGAGCCGATGAGCTCATTGGCATCGTTCAAGGGGCTAGTACTCTAACCCTGAATAGCGCCGCGTTTAGCTACGTCTAGTCTGGCCGATTACACCTGCTGTATAAAAGCCGGGGTTCTTTGCTGTGAGCACACGTTTACAGCAGAACCCCGGCTTTTAGCTATGCCGTACGGCTACTCTGCAGAAACCTTGATTTCGCTAACCCCAATCCAAAATCGCAAACCCAAAATCCAAACCCTCCCGCCCTCAACTCGCTATCCTAGAAAAGCCCTTGTTTTTCTCTGACATGCCCACCTCCCTTAACCCCGTACACGTCATTGGTGGCGGCCTGGCCGGTACCGAAGCCACCTGGCAAATTGCCCAGGCCGGAGTGCCCGTGGTACTGCACGAAATGCGCCCCCAGCGGCAATCTCCCGCCCACCACAGCGAGTATGTGGCCGAGCTGGTGTGCAGCAACTCCTTTGGTGCCCAGGCAACGGATCGAGCGTCGGGCTTACTCCACGAAGAACTGCGTCGGCTGGGTTCCGTAGTAATTGGCAAGGCTAACCAGCATCAGGTGCCTGCCGGGGGCGCCCTGGCGGTAGATCGGGGCATTTTCAGCCGCGACCTGACCGAGACCTTGGAGCGCCATCCTCTGATTGAGCTGCGACGAGAGGAAGTGATTCGCCTTCCTACCGAGGGCGTGGTGGTGTTAACCACCGGACCGCTGACCAGTGAGGCGCTTTCGGCAGACTTGCAGCGGTTCACTGGCCAAGCCTACATGAGCTTTTTCGATGCCGCCAGCCCCATTGTGGTGGGCGAAACGATTGATCGCTCTCTCGCGTTCATGGCTTCCCGCTACGACCGGGGCGAGGCCGCCTACCTCAACTGCCCGATGACCAAGGAGCAATATCTAGCCTTCTGGAACGCCCTGTGCCAGGCCGAACAGGCTGACCTCAAGGACTTTGAGCGAGACACGGCCAAATTCTTTGAAGCTTGCCTGCCCATTGAAGAAATGGCTCGTCGCGGCGAAGACACCATGCGCTACGGCCCCCTCAAGCCGGTGGGTCTGTTCGATGCCCGGTTGGGCGACTTTAAGGATCCGGCCAACAAGGGTAAAAAGCCCTACGCCGTGGTGCAACTGCGCCAGGAAGACCGCAACGGCCAGCTCTGGAATATGGTGGGCTTTCAAACAAACCTGCGCTGGGGCGAACAAAAGCGCGTCTTTCAAATGATTCCGGGCCTGGAAAAGGCCGAATTTGTCCGCATGGGGGTGATGCACCGCAATACTTTCATCAACTCTCCGGAGCTATTGCATACCACGCTGCAATTCAAAATCCGTCCTACCCTGCTAGCGGCGGGGCAACTGGTGGGCACTGAGGGTTATACCGCTGCCGTAGCTGGGGGCTGGCTCGCAGGTACCAATGCGGCCCGGCTGGCCCTGGGGCAAGCCCCCCTTTCGCTACCCGTTACTACCATGATAGGGGCTCTGTTTGACTTCATTAGCTCGGCAGAACCCAAGCACTTCCAACCCATGCCGCCCAACTTTGGGATTCTGCCGACTTTGCCGGTTAAGATTCGCAACAAGCGAGAGCGCTATGGGCAATATCGAGATCGCAGCCTCAGTGACCTGCACAGTTGGTCTATGGCCTGGGGTTTGGCACCGACTAACCGCACTTTAAGCGTGAGTGCCTAGGATGGTTTTGTTCTATTGGTTAACGGGAGAATAACCCATAGCATCTCTTCAGAAGTCCGTATATGAACGTTTTGTAGTTTTGGGCCGCCAGCCTCAGGCTTGACTAAACGGCCTAACCTACCCTTAATTAAGGGAAAGCTATAATTAAGGTTATAAAAAGGTTAAGAGGGGGACGCCTATGACTCATCTTGATTCTCCTTCCGGTCGCCATCAACTCGATAGCTTCCTGTGCCCGCGTAGTCGTTACTATGGCTCATTTTCGCCAAAAACTCTCACCTTTAACGCTAATTTGCAGGAGTTTGCCCACCGGGTCAGCTACATTGCTGGGCTGCAAACGGGCGGTAAACTGTCCCCAGACGAAGCCTACGCGCAAATCAAGGGTCTCTACGACCAACTGACCCAAAGCAAAGAAAACCTAAGTCTGTAGGCCAGCTTTTTTGCTTTGGGTTTTATCTCTGCCATCAGGCCGTAATTGAACGCAGCCCCATGAGCCATGACCACGGCTAAAGGGCCAGGACGGCAGAGATAAAGCCAGAGGCCCATTCGGAACGCCTACAGCGTCTGCATCAAGGTAATTTAAGCGCTCTAGGTATCAGCGGTATTGGGGTAGCGCACTGGGGCGCTAGCCGTGGTGATGTCTAGAATCATTTCCTTGGTGAAGTATCCACAGGCCTCAATGATGCGGGCAATGCAGCCAGTCCAGCCGGTTTGGTGGCTGGCACCAATACCGGCCCCATTGTCGCCGTGGAAATATTCGTAGAACAGGATCAAATTGCGCCAGTGGGGATCAGTCTGAAATTTTTCGGTGCCGCCATAGACAGGTCGTTGCCCGGCATCATCCCGCAAAAAGATAGATGTTAGCCGGTCGCCAATATCCATCGCAACGTCAAACAAGGTTTTGTGCTGGCCAGACCCGGTGGGATATTCAATGGTGAAGGAGTCGCCGTAGTAGCCATAGAGGTGCAGCAGCGCCCGCCACAGAAGCAGGTTGACTGGCATCCAAATTGGCCCACGCCAGTTTGAGTTGCCGCCAAACATGCCGGTGTTAGAGTCGCCAGGCAGGTACTCGACTTTGTACTCCTGGCTCCCGTGGTAGAAGGAATAGGGATGGTCTTGGTGGTAGCGGGACAGAGAACGAAGGCCATAGTCGCTGAGAAACTCGCTCTCATCCAGCATGATAGAAAGCACCCGGCGTAGTTTAGCTTCGTTGAGGATAGACAACATCAGCCGATTATCGTAGCCGAGTTGATTAGGCAGATGCATACCGTTAATGAGTTCGGGATGCCGCGTCATAAACAGTTTGCTGCGCTCCTTAAAGCGCGGCAATTGATCGAAAACGTCCCTTGGAAATACCGTTACCGCCATCAGGGGTAGCAACCCCACCATTGAGCGTACCTTCAACCGCACGGGTTGGCCGCTGGGCAAGCGTAGCAGGTCATAGTAAAAGCCATCGGCTTCATCCCAGAGTTCGTCCTGGTTGTCGCCAATGCGATCCATCGCGCCAGCAATCCACAGGGTGTGTTCAAAAAACTTGATCGCTAGATCTTCGTAGAGGCGGTCGTGCAGAGCCAGCTCAATGGCAATTTGCAGCATCCGCTGGCTAAAAAATACCATCCAGGCGGTGCCATCGGCCTGCTCCAGGTGGCCACCCGTGGGTAAGGGCGAGCTGCGGTCGAATACGCCAATGTTATCGAGCCCCAAAAAGCCGCCCTCAAATAGGTTATTGCCGCCCTCGTCCTTACGGTTTACCCACCAGGTGAAGTTGATTAGCAGTTTTGAAAAGGCGTATTTAAGGAATTCAACGTCTCCTTTGCCCTGGTTGCGTTCGCGATCGCGGGTGTAAATCTCCCAGGTGGCCCAAGCATGCACAGGCGGATTAACATCGCCAAAGTTCCACTCGTAGGCGGGAATTTGCCCGTTGGGGTGCAGGTAGTCGTCCCGCAGCATGAGCTCCAGTTGATCCTTCGCAAAATCCAGATCGACCGTACTCAGCGGAATCATGTGAAACGCCAGATCCCAGGCCGCGAACCAGGGATATTCCCACTTGTCGGGCATGGAAATGATGCCGTCGCTGTACATGTGGAACCAATCGCTATTGCGCACCCGCCGTTTTTGCTCTGGCGGCATCCAGGGGGTAACCCCGTGCTCTTCTAGCCACTGATCCAGGTCGTAGTAGAAATACTGTTTTGACCACAGCATCCCGGCTAAAGCCTGCCGGTAGATGTTGTAGCGGTCGGCATCGGCGCGCACCGCAGGCGGGGTAACGGAATCATAGAACTCGTCGGCCTCCTGGAGGCGGGCGGTAAACACAGCCTCAACACCGGCCATCGGATCGCTAAGTTGGGCTGGGGGCGTTTGGGTTAAGCGCAGGCAAATCACCTCGGTACCGCCTGGGGGCACAGTCAGCCGGTAGTGGGGGGATACTTTAGTGCCGATAGCGCCGGGGTTAATGGCCTCTTGCTGCCCCTGCACTACGTAGTTGTTGATGCCGTCTTTAACGTAGGGGCTGGCGTTGGCCGTACTAAACAGGAGTTCGTTATTGGATTCATTTTCGGTGAACAACAGCGGCACAACGCGATCGCAGTACAGGTAATACTCACCCAGCGTATCGGTAAACCACTCGTTGGTGTGGTAAGCGTAGACGGCGCTAATGCCCTCGCCCTCAACCTGCTTGAGCACCGGCTTAGAGCCGGTATTAGCCCAAGACCAGGTATTGCGGAACCAGAGCGTTGGCAGAACGTGGAGATCCGCCGCTTCATCGCCTCGATTGCAAATGCTGATTTTAATGTAGATATCTTCAGCGCTGGCCTTGGCATATTCGACAAAGACATCAAAGTAGCGGTCATCATCAAAAATGCCGGTGTCGAGCAGTTCGTACTCCAGCTCGTCGCGGCTGCGCTGGCGGTTGGTCTGCACCAGATCATCGTAGAGAAACGCCGCCTGGGGGTACTTATACAGATATTTCATGTAGGAGTGGGTCGGCGTGCTGTCGAGGTAAAAGTAGTATTCCTTGACATCTTCGCCGTGGTTGCCTTCGCTGTTGGTGAGACCAAACAGGCGCTCTTTGAGAATCGGATCCTGGCCATTCCAAAGGGCTAAAGCAAAACACAGCAGATTCTTGCCGTCGGTAATGCCGCCCAGTCCGTCTTCACCCCAGCGGTAGGCTCGCGATCTGGCCTGGTCGTGAGAAAAGTAACCCCAAGCGTTGCCATCGTCCGAGTAATCTTCCCGCACGGTTCCCCACTGCCGCTCACTCAGGTAAGGCCCCCACTTTTTCCAAGGTTGCTCTCCCTGCTTATCGGCATTTAGGCGTTGAGCTTCAGGTGTCATGGTGGCTCCTGAGTGAATCGACAGTAATAGGAAATTAGAGCTATCTTAAGGGGTTCAGGTTAAGAAATACCCTCAACGCCACAATCTAAGTATCCCTCCCGCTTCCTGCCGCCGCCGCCCGCCTCTCTCCTTTACCGTTTACCCTTTACCCGCCGCCCTCGGCACCTCAATAATCGGAGCATTTTCTAAGAGTTTTTGGGCTGCTTCCAGGGCGCGTTCTGACTCAATTTGATTCATAAAGGTAGAGTAGGTTAGTAGCGCCAGCAGGTAGCGGGGGTCACTTACCCAGGGCGGCACAAATTGGGGTAGACAACACAGCCCCGCCGCTGTGAGTTCGCAGAGCGCTGGCAAATCAAAAACATCTAGCTTGCCACAGAACAACAGCAGCAGGCAGTCAGCCCGCCCGGCACTAAACATAGCCCGAATGGCTGTGCTAACCTGCAACAAACCATACAGATAGACCACATCTTTAGTAAAGGGCGCACCGCCAGTCATCACCCCGCCGCGAAACACGCGCCTGGTGCTTTCAAAGGATTGATCTGGCTTGCCCGTGCGTTCCAAAAAATACTGATAAACCTGGAGAAAGTCGGCCCCTTCAATGGCCATTTGGATGGCAAACACCCGATCGGCAAGACGCTGAAACCGATTGAGTTCGATGGTGCCGCTGATAATTTCGGCAAACACCGCCAGTCCTTCCTGGGTGCGGGTCTGCCAGGGTGGCCTGCACCCAGAATGGGTAAGTCTACCTGGGCACGACCATTGAGAGAAGTGGCTACGTGGATGTGGGCTTCGTGGTTAAGCAGTTGGGCCGCATCACGGTCGGTAAAGCGGGCGTCTTTACGGAGGCGTATGCGCTCCGCCGAGGCCAGGGCATTGGCGGACAGGGTTTCCACAACCTGAATGGCCGGGGCCGAGTCGCCAAAGTGCTGTTTAACCGCCTTTTCGATCTCCTCAGCTACTTCCTCAGCCGTATGGTACTCCGGTGGGGAAATATCAAGCTTAATGTGGTCAAGCCGCTGAATCACGCTTTGAATTTGCTCCGCCAGTTGCAGGGGCGTTTCGGTATCAAACCGCATGGGCGAAGTGGGCTCTCCATAGGCTTGACGGGAGTACTCAAAGAAAATCGGAGTACCCGCCCCGGCCAGCATCCTGGCTCCAATTTCCAGGCTATTGGCCTGGCGCTCTAGCCAGCTATCAATCAGAGAGCCCCCCAAGATATTGCGTCTAGCCTCCCGCACCAGCTCCAGTACCGGCTGCGCGTCGAACACTGGATACTCGACCTGGGGCAGGGTTGTGCCGCCGCTGGCGAGAAAATTAGTCTTAACCTGGTCGGGCCAGCCAACGGCACTGAGAATTTTTATGGGCTTGGCCGCCTGGCGCAAAAGAGTTGCGGCAAGCCGAATGCGGTCTTTTTCAGCGGGTTCAAGGAGCATAGGGAAATAGGGATAATCATCTGGCCTGATTTTCCCAGGAAACGCCTGATCGAGGCTAACCAATCGTGGTTTTTTAATGTCTTGGCGGAGAATTTTTCTACCGCGAGAATAAAAATGTAATGGGAAATCCTTTACTCAACTTAAAACTTCGTTAGGATAATCAATGACGAGCTTAAGTTTTCTTAATCCTATGACTGCTCAACAACGCTTTCTATCCCTTGGGGGTGCGGCTTTTAGCCCCAATCAATCGACCAGCACCGCTTTTCAGATTTCCTGGACCATTCTGAGAATGGTCGCCGGTATTGTAATGATTCATAACGGCCTGGATAAGCTGGCCAACATCGAGAGCTTTGCCCAAGCCTACGTGGCCTACCTGGGGCTACCCTTCCCGATTACCCTCAGCTACCTGGCGGCCTTCACTGAACTGCTGGGCGCGCCCCTGGTTGCCCTGGGGCTGTTTACCCGTCCCGCTGCCCTGGGCTTGTTTTTCACTATGCTGGTGGCCATGTATCACCACATTAAGGTGGCCGGTCTGAGCATCCCTTACCTGGAGTTATCGGCTCTCTACGCTGCAACCTTTCTGTTTTTCTTGGTGAATGGGGCCGGTCAGTTTTCTGTGGATGCTTTGGTAGCCAAGGCTCTCTATGGTGTGCGGGCTAGTCGAGCTGAAGGTCAGCGCGTGTCTTTGGAAAATGTATTTCAGAAGTCCAGCGCCCCTGACGCAGAGCCGACCAAGTCGGCTTAAGCTGTGAGCATAGAACAGTAAGGAACCGGATTTTTTATGGTGAAGGCGGCAGGTGCTGCGGCATACCAAATAGAAAATCCGGTTTCTGCCTATTCTAGGATTAGGACTTAGGCAACGTTTTAGCGACAGGTTTAGTCAGGGTTCTCAGCCGCTCAGCATCGGCCCAACCTACCCCTTTCAAGAAATAAATAACCGTCGTTAAAGCAGCCAATCCCATATAAAAAATCCGAATGCCCCATCCGGCTCCATCAAAGATCATTGAAAAAACACCGGGCTCAATGCCGCTGAAGCGGGTTAGCTCAGAGCGAAACCATTTTTGGTCTTCGGTCATCCGCTGTAGCTCAGCCATCGTAGCTGGCAGAATGGGCATTTGGATGGTAATTCTGTAGTAGCCCCAAAACCCCGATCTACCGCTTTCTCTGCCTAGGGCTTGATCGGCCAAATTAACGACTTCTTCGCGAGGTAAGCCCGATTCGGTAGCCAGTTGATTTAACCAGAGCTGGTGCCGTAGCCAGTAACTGCTGAAGAACACCAGGGGCAGCGCGATCACCAGGGCTATGGCCTTAACGGCTAAAGGAGTTTTAGCCGATAGGTATCGAGTTGCCCCTCCCAGACTAAACCCCAGCAGCGCAAACAGCACTATCCCAGTCAGTTCAACAATTTCTAGACTCTTAAGCCAGCCGCCCACAATCGGAATGGGGTGTAGAAACTCTTCTGCGGCCCAGGTAATCAGCAACCGGAGCAGCAAAGTCAGCCCTACTACCATCATTACTACGAGTAGGTAGTTAACAACTGCCGATTTTGAGCGCGGAGTGAGCATGGCAGGCCAAACCGAAATCCAGGAACTCGAAGTTGGCAGAAGAATGCCGCTGACCTCAAGTAGATTTGCCTAGATAATACCTGAAACTGCCAGCATGGGGCTTAGAGCGGGTTAGATTTAGGCGTTGTCTTGCGTCCTCCTGCCCCAAAAATGAACCAGGAGGACTGATGGCGTGGGAGCTAAACTCTAGGCGAGCCACAGGCCGTTTCTGGTCGCCAAAGACTCAAAACTTAATTGATTTCAGGCTGACTTAACTAAAACTTTTATGGTACAATTGAACTAAATTCTCTGGGCGAGTCGCTATGTCAATTGCTCAAACCACGCAACTGCTTCAGCTTGTCTTAAATTCAGTGCTGATGATGGTCATTGCCCTGATCTGGTGGGGGGTTGTGGTCTTTCGGTTGGGAGCTATTTCGGCCCGGCTCCAGCGGCTCGACCGGCGGCCTCACGGTCTGCGGGTGCGCTATCGCCTGAATCGCCACAGCGCTCTGATTATGCACTACGTTCTGCTCATGCTAATGGCGAGTCTATGTTGTCTAGCGCTGCGCGCTTTGATTAATGCCAACAGCCTAATTACGGTGGCGCTGGTGCTATTTGTGCTGGGCACCGTAGGCATTTTGGTGAGTGTTTCTCTGGCACTGATGGAGTTTTATCAACTCAATGGCCTGGAGATTAGAACCCGGACTCCCAGGCAACAACGGCCATCGGTATTGCCTGCAACCAGGCCAGCGCTGCACCCTGCATCTTCGCAAAAACAGGCTCAGCACGATGCGATGGCCAGCTAAGCCCCAGCGCTAGCTCTGGACAAGGCGCTTAACCGTTCCAGAGCTAGCGCTGGGAGAACGGCGGGTAATCGGCTGGGAACTTGACTACGGCATTGGGGTCTAGGCTTGGGAACGGGCTAGGGCCACCCCATAGCCTATTCTGGCTAGCTCAGATTTGCTTAATTAGCCTAACTCCCGTAGCATAGCGAAAACCCTTAAACATTCTGCATGAATATTCTGCTGGTTTATCCTCGCTTTCCCCAAAGTTTTTGGTCCTTTGACAAAACCCTTGAGTTGGTTGGCATGAAGGCCCAACTGCCGCCCCTAGGCTTGATAACCGTAGCGGCCATTCTGCCGCAAAGCTGGAACTTTAAACTGGTAGACCGCAATGTTCGGGCCGTTCGCGATGACGAATGGCGCTGGGCTGACATTGTGATTGTCTCAGCGATGATTGTCCATCGAGAAGATTTTTTAGCCGCCATTCAAACGGCGAAGGCATTTGGCAAATTAGTGGCTGTGGGTGGCCCTTACCCAACCTCCCTACCCCACGAGGCCGAGGCGGCTGGAGCAGATTTCCTCGTCTTAGATGAGGGGGAAGTGACCCTGCCCATGTTTGTTGAAGCCGTGGAGCGGGGCGATCGCAGCGGCACCTTCCGGTCTGGCGGCGAAAAGCCCGATGTTACCTCTACCCCCATTCCTCGCTACGACTTGCTGGAAATGGACGCCTACGCCGAAATGTCGATCCAGTTTTCGCGGGGCTGCCCCTTCCAGTGCGAATTTTGCGACATTATTGTGCTCTACGGGCGCAAACCCCGCACCAAATCCCCAGAGCAATTGCTGGCGGAGCTTCAGTGTCTTTACGACCTGGGCTGGCGGCGCAGCATCTTTATGGTGGATGACAACTTTATTGGCAACAAGCGCAACGTTAGACTGCTGTTACAGGCCATGAAACCCTGGATGGAGGAGCATAACTACCCCTTCTCCTTTGCCACAGAAGCCTCGGTAGATTTGGCGCAAGATCCCGAACTGATGCAGATGATGGTGGACTGCAACTTTGGCACCGTGTTTTGGGCATCGAAACCCCCGACGACGACAGCCTGAACCTGACCAAAAAATTCCAGAATATGCGCGATCCGCTGTCTGACTCGGTCATTTCTATTGCCCAGGCCGGGCTCAGAGTGATGGCTGGGTTCATTGTCGGCTTCGATGGCGAAAAGCCTGGAGCGGGCCAGCGAATTTATCAGTTTGTGGAGCAGACGGCTATCCCACGGCTCTAGTGAGTATGCTCCAGGCCTTACCCGACACCGCCCTCTGGCACCGCTTGGAAAAAGAAGGACGGCTGCTGGGCAAAAGTGCAGACATTAATCAAAACCACCCTGATGAACTTTGTGCCTACCCGGCCCATTGAAGAAATTACCGAAGAGTACATTCAAGTCTTCTGGAATCTTTATGACCCTCTAACGGTTCTGAATCGCACCTTCCGCCATTTCCTCATGCTGGGTGAAGCGCAGAAGAAAAACTACCAGAACCGCAGCACCTCCGCTGGCGCACCTGACATCAACTGGATAACGATTCGGGCCTTTTTCATCATTCTCTGGCGACAAGGGATTGTCCGCAAAACTCGCCTGCGATTTTGGATTAATCTGGCCATTATCCTATGGCGCTACCCGGCCGTGGCCGCCAATTATGTATCCGTCTGCGCCCAGGCCGAACACTTTTTGGACTTCCGCCAAATTGTGCGCCAAAACATTGAAGCTCAGTTGGCGGCTTACCTAGCGGCCAAGCAAGCCCAGGATGAAGTGGCTCAAACCTCCCTAAAATCTCTAGCAATACCGCTCAGTTGAAAGCGTTACGCATTATCAAATCCACCATCAAGTACGCGCTGACCTGACTACTTTGGCAAGGTGTTGAGCAGCAGTGATTCAGATTCCCATGGATCTGGCCCGCCTAAAGGTTTGAGGTCTAGCCATCTGGCAGATGTAGCCCTATGGCTGCTTAGGCGGCGGCAGCGCTTTCGGGTGGTAGGAACTTCAATGTTGCCCCTCCTTCATCCCGGCGAAGAGGTGCTGGTCAATACCTATGCCTATCGGGCTGGGCCACCTCAGGCTGGAGATTTAGTGGTGGCCCAGCACCCAACTCAGCCTGGTCTGCGCTTGATTAAATGGGTAGTTTACGTTGACGGCCAGGCGTGCTTTCTAAGGGGCATCAACGAAACGGCCAGTACCGACAGTCGTGCCTTTGGTCTGTTGCCTCATACAGCGTTGCTGGGGCAGGTGGTGTGTCGTTTTCCTTAGCCATTTACCTCAACCCCAAGCCCTTCGACTACAGCCCATAGCTGATCGGGAGAGTTGACCTGAAACGCCTGCATTCCAAGTTCACGGGCGACCTCTACATTGCGAGTACCATCATCGAAAAAGGCTACCTGATTGGCAGGAATATCGAGAACAGCCAGAACCTGCTCAAAGATAGCGGCGTTGGGTTTGAGATGGCCAATCTGATGGGAGAGAAACAGGGCGTCAAAGTAGTCGAAGAAGGCGTAGCGATCGCGCAACTTACCGTAGTGGGCCGGATTTGTGTTGGACAGCAGAGATAGATGATAGTGCGGCTGCAGGGCCTTCAGCACCTGCTCACATTGGGGCAGGGGAGCTTGCACGATGGCTAAAAACTCCTGCTAGGAGGGTGTCCGGCGACAGGTCTAACTCAAACTCCTTCAAAAAAGCCATTGTAAATTCGTCAAAACTGGTAACGCCAGTCTCAAACTCCACTGTACTCCGGGCGTTAACCCAGAGATGATGCAGTTCATCTATAGGAAGAGGACGATTGAGGAGTTTTTCTACCCGGTCTTGCCATTGAATTTCAATCAGCACTCCACCCATGTCTGACACAATATGCGTAATCATGCTTACTCACTCTTGAACAGAACAATTAGCCTCAACCCTACCGACTATGGCAATAGATGTCGGTTCGTTAAACAACCTCAATTTTTGTCAACAGAAAATTCGGATCCCACTCTCAGTTTGGGGCCAAAAGTATTGATAGCCTGGGCGTTTGAGTCTGAAAAGCTGCCCAGAAATACGATTTTACTTTCTTGAGATGAAAGAATAGTTCACGGTTGTAGTCTGGAAAGTTCGATAGGCTGAAACTATGGATACCGCTTGGCTCGAAGCGCCACGTATCGGGCATTACATAGCTGTCTTAAAGGGCTTAGAACCTATGAATACACTGTCAAACCCAAGCTTAAAATCGATTAACTGGTTTGGGGTGGTCTTATTTTCCCTCATGTTTTGGTTCAGCAGCAGCCTGCTGATTGATTTTGTGGTGATGCCAGGTTTGTTTGTCAGCGGCATGATGAGCCAGCCTGACTTTGGCTTGGCTGGTTATGCAATGTTCTGGCTGTTTAACCGTTTGGAACTGGTCTGCGCCGCCCTAATTCTGACTGGTTTGTTGGTTACCCGGCAAACCCGCCAGGCCTCCTCGGTATTGGCTAGCGGCATCCGCAGCCGCTGGGCTGTAGAACTCGCGCTGGTGCTGTTGGCCATTGCGCTGGTGCTCACCTACTGGCTGTCTCCGGCGATGGGAGCCCTGGGGCTGTCCCTCGAACCCTTTGCGGCTGCGCCCACCTTGCCAGAGGGCATGAACCAGCTTCACGCTGTCTACTTTGGTCTGGAAGCCTTAAAGCTGCTGGGTTGTGCTGGGTTGATCAGGCTCTACTTCCAAGACTTGCAGGTGGCTGGAGAGCTATAATAGCCTCGCTACTGGGCGTTGCCAATGGCAATGCCCCTTGTAACCTCCTAGCGCTGCCATGCAACTTTCTCTCAAGGTTTGGCGCCAGGCCGGGGCAGATGTCCCTGGTCGGTTTGAAACCTACACCGTGCCCCATGCCCAACCCGATATGTCGTTTCTAGAGTTGCTGGATGTGCTCAACGAGCAGCTGATCCACAGCGGCTCTGAACTCATCGAGTTTGATCACGACTGTCGGGAGGGTATTTGCGGTTCCTGCGGTGTGATGATTAACGGTAAAGCCCACGGTGGTCTGCCCAAAACGGCCACCTGCCAGCTTTACCTGCGTCACTTTCAAGATGGCGACGAAATTACCGTCGAACCCTGGCGAGCTGAGGCATTTCCCGTCCTTAAAGACCTGGTAGTCGAGCGTGCCGCCTTCGACCACATCATGATGGCGGGAGGATATATTTCAGTCAAAACCGGCTCTGCTCCGGAGGCTAACACCATCCCTGTGCCCAAGCCCGACGCCGATTTAGCCTTTGACTATGCGGCCTGTATTGGCTGTGGAGCTTGCGTAGCAGCTTGCCCCAATGCTTCAGCCTCCCTCTTTACGGCGGCTAAACTAGCGCACCTGTCGCTGCTGCCCCAAGGCCATCCAGAGCGGAAATCGCGGGCCATTGCCATGACCGAGCAGATGGTGATAGAAGGCTTTGGCGACTGCTCCAACCATGGGGAATGTCAGGCGGTCTGCCCTAAGGGGATTTCCATTGATGCGATCGCCCGTATGCGGCGGGAGTTTGTGCAAGCCCAATTGTGAGATTTGCCTCAAACCTGCGAACCTCAAAATCGGCTTCTAGGGATGGTACTGCCATAGCCGCACGGTACCATCCCAACCAGCGCTCACCAGGTCAGGAACCGGGCCAGTGTTGGGCACAAAGGCCACAGACCAGACCCAGCTTTCGTGCCCACGCAAAATGGCGACTAGTTTGCCCTGGTCAATGTGCCAAAGGCGGATAGTGCTATCGTTGCTGGCCGTGGCCAGCAGACTGCCATCGGGGCTAAAGGCCACGCAGTTGATTGGGGCAGGATGGGCTTTGAAACGGGTAATTTCTCGCCCACTATTGAGTTTCCAGAAGCGGACGGTGCAGTCGGCGCTGGCGCTGGCCAAGAGCCAGTTGTTAGGGCTAATGGCCACGGATAGCACCTCACTCTGATGACCCGTGAGCACATGATTAGTGCCTTTGCCCTGGAGCCGATAGAGGCGCAGAGTACGGTCGTGGCTGCCGCTGACCAGGGTAGTGCCATCGGCGCTCACCGCCAGGGATCTAATCCAGTGGGTATGGCCGTTAAAACGATGCAGCAGCGCCTGGTCGCTGACGCTCCAGGCACAGATTTTGTTGTCCTGACCACCGCTAAACAGGTATTTGCCATCGGCGCTGAAGGTAATAGCCCTCACCCAACTGCTGTGGCCCTCAAGCTGGCCAAGGCAAGTACCGTCGTGCAGGCGCCAGAGCCGCACTGTATTGTCATTACTGACGCTGGCAAAGCACGAGCTATCGGGACTCATGGCGACAGCTCGGATCCAAGCACGATGATCGGTGAGGCAGTAGAGCAGGTTACCCGTGGCCAGATTCCAAATGCGCAGGGTTTTATCACCGCTACCGCTAACGGCGAAGTTGCCATTGGCGCTTACCGCCACAGAACGCACCCAACTGGTGTGCCCATCCATCACCCGCGTGCAAACCCATCGGTTGGCCGTTTGGGGAGATACGGGGGGAGTTTCTTTAGGGGCTAAATCTGGCGACGGGGCAGAGGCCAGGGTAGCTCCTAATGTCGTGGTGATATCAATGAATTGCCACGAGTCATCGGAGTCCGTGGGGGGATCGGGAAGGGGCTGGTCGGTGGGGGGAAATTGAGTTTCGTCCAGGGGGTCTGGTTGAAACAGTGGATCAGGAACGGCGGAGGACATGGTAGGGGCTTTTTCAAGGAGCATAGGCTAAATGGTTGTTCCACTACAACGGTCAAGATCCTAATTTGAGACAGTGGTGCTCACTGATGGGCCAAAGGTTGGCTCTGGCCGTGGCCAAGCCTGAATCGTTGCCGTTAACTACACCCTGGAAGCATCCTATTTCTGAAACTCCCTTTTCGTCAAAGGGAGGATGGCTACGCGATGCTGCCTCGCTTACGGGCTTCTTTGTAAGACGTGCCGACGTTCTTTAACCCAGCCCGAATCATTTCTTGCTCCAGGAAGGCGAAGAAACGGCTGCGATCGCCCCCTCGCACCACCGCCTGGTTGTGGGCTTCGGCCAGGGCTACCGGGTAGCCAAAGCCCTTTTGCACCTGGGTCAGCACCAGGCGCAGGGCCATATCGCACTGGGTGCTATCGGCTATGACCCACTCTGGCAACTCTACCCGTGCTACCTCTGACCCCACATTGAGGTAGCAAAAGTAAATGCGATGGTCGTCATAGCGGTTTAAAATGCTGGCTGAACTGCGCCAGAAGGGACTGCGCTGGCCAGGTCCTAGGGCCGTTGCCCAAAATACGGCATCGCGCAGGGCATAAACCGACTACAGGGGGCCGCCTCAGACTGGCCGCCGCAGTGCTGCTGACAGTGGGGTTGAGCAAAGGGACAGGCCGCCAGCCGCAAGAAATTCAGCGCTTCGCTGCTGCGGGAAGCACTCAGATAACCCACCAGCGGAATGCCTAGCCGTCGCAACTGCTGCCACGAGTCTAAAATGGGGGGGAGGATCAGCTGCTGGGCGGCCTCTGGCAAGGTCTCTAAAAACCAATAGATGAGTGACCCATCCACCAGGGCTAGCCCTGGGACGGCGGGAGAATCGCCAGCGGCGGGCTGATTAGTTTCGGCGGCTACCTCAGCAGCCAACTCTGCCAATCCTACAGCCTCGGCCACGGTGCGACGGTAACCCATCCATTCTTCGGTGCTAATACCCCAGGGGCGCGAAGCGTACAGATCCTCAGGTCGATAGACAACCTCCGGCAAGCTATCTAACAGCGGAAAGCGGCTCTGACCATAATGCAGCACCACCCGCCCAACGTTGATGAGATAGCAGTAGGCAATTTCATGGTGGCTAGGGGAAATTTGCGACCCGTCTGTGGCTATAACGGTATGGGCGGGGGGAGCCGGGGCCAGCGTTATACGGGTTGAGAGCGGTTCAATGGGCTGGGCTGCAGTAAAGGCCAGGCGATCGCCATAGTTCTGCTGGAGCGCCACCAAAGCGGCTTGATGCTGAATAGCTTCCTGCATCAACTGTTGGGTGGTTAGAATGCGTTTCTGGGCGGCCACGGCCTCTTGGGCCAAATGCTGGCTAATGCCCTGCATCTGCTGGGCCAGCCGGGTTAAGTCAAGCATAGGCAACGTAGATTTAATACGTAAATACTAGCTTGCTTTGCCAGTCCGATTAGCACAACACCGCGAGCAATTTTAAGAGCATTGCGCCAGCCAGCTAGCGTCAGTAAGACACAATTGCCTAGTGCATCACCAAAATTGCGGCGACTAACGGGCTCGCAACCGCCCGTCTCTTTGTCAAAATGTCCTCACCGTCCTCACCTAGGAGTAACTCCATGAAAATAACCATCCCTTTGTAATAGCCCTCTGCCCTTACCCCTGCCCCTCTTCCTGAGGGAGAGGGGTTCTGAATCCGGCTCCCCTTCTCCCCTAGGGAGAAGGGGTTGGGGAATGAGGGCAAAGACTGGACATTTTATTAGTTGAATTACTCTATGAGGCTTATATGCTCTTATCGGAACCTAGATGGATGGCCCAATCGCGTCCGCCGCTGCCAGGTAGCTAATCCCGTGTAGCGCCCAAAATCAGCACTCCAACCGTGCGTTTACTCATCGTCATGGGCAAAGCGATGATACAAGAAGTCCAGTGCCTCATTACGCAGTTCGTAGAAGCGGGGATCTTCCATGATGCGGCTGCGTTCGCGGGGGCGAGCAAAGGGGACGGTCATAACTTCGCCAATTTGGGCGGCGGGACCGTTAGTCATCATCACTACGCGATCGGCCAGGAATAGAGCTTCATCGATATCGTGGGTAATCATCAGCACGGTAATTTGGTGATCTTGCCAAATTTTCAGGAGTTCTTCTTGCAATTCTTCCCGCGTGATGGGGTCGAGGGCACCGAAGGGTTCATCCAAGATCAGCACCTTGGGCCGTAAGGCCAGGGCACGGGCAATACAGACTCGCTGCTTCATCCCGCCCGAAAGGGCACCGGGTTTTTTGTGGGCAGCATCAACCAGGCCAACTAGAGCCAAATGCTCCATCACAATCCGCTTTTTAACGTCCTTAGACTTATTAGGAAAAACTGAATCTACCCCCAGGTAAATGTTCTCGTAGGCCGTTAGCCAGGGCAGCAAGGAATAGTTTTGAAATACCACCATGCGGTCAGGCCCGGGGTCACGAACGGGCTGAGTTTGCAGCCGTACCTCCCCTTCTGTGGGCTGGCGAAACCCGGCTACCATGTCCAACAGAGTGGATTTGCCGCAGCCGGAGTGGCCAATTACACAGACAAATTCCCCCTCGTGAACAGCTAAATTAATCCCTTCTAAAACAACATAGCTACCGGTAGGGGTAGGGTACACCTTAGAGAGGTTATCAAATACCAGGAACGGTTCCTGAGTCAACATTTCTGTGTGAGATTCAGTACTGGGATTTAACACTTGCATAGTTAACAATTAACGCAACATTAACGGAGCTTCGATCAACTTTCCCCATCGCAGAGGGGCTAGGGTACTTCCCCTGCGGAAAGGGGCATAAGGGTAGAGTAAGGGAGGCTCTTTACCGCTCAGCACCACTCAGCGAATCCAGAACGATTTCCTCCACTCGCAGATCGCGCTTGATCCCGAGGTTGTTAAGGTATTCCAGGGGATGGTCAGGGTCAAAGGGAATGCCATCAAAAGTTGAATTGGGTGACGATCTCGCCCAATATCCAGCACGTCCTAATTCCCGCGCGGCGCGCCAAAATATCGGCTCGCTTCACCCGCTCGGCCACTTCTAGCCAGTTGCGCGGGAAGGGGGTAATGCCCCAGCGGGCCATCTGAGTCATCATCCAAACGGCCTCGGTAACGTCCGGGTAGTTGGCTTTGCCGGTAAAGAACTGAACGTAATTCAGCACCTGGGCTGGTTCGCGCCCCTCTCCCCGGTCGTAGGGGTCTAGGAAGCCCTGGCGAATTAGCGATTCCTCCGCACCCACGTACTCAGGTCGAGCCAGCATAGCGGCAATCTCTTCGCGATTGCGGCGATCGTCGCAGTATTCACAGGCTTCTAACAGGGCTTTGACCAGGGCAATGTGGGTTTTAGGATACTGGTTGGCCCAGGTTTCAGTTACACCAAGCACTTTTTCGATGTGCCCCGGCCAGATGTCATTGTCGATGGCCATGACTACCCCCAGCCCTTCCTGCACCGCACGGGCATTCCAGGGTTCGCCGACGCAGTAGCCATCGATGGTGCCAGCCTTCAGCGTGGAAACCATTTGGGCGGGCGGAATCACCGTCACGCTGACATCACGATCCGGATCGATGCCGCCGCTGGCCAACCAGTAGCGCAACAGCAGGTTGTGCATTGAGGTAGGGTGCACAGCGGCCAGGGTATGCACCTGGTCGGGGCGGCCCTCAATAGCCGCTTTAAAGTCTGCCAGGGAACGCACCCCAGCATCGTAGAGCCGCCGACTAAAGGTAATGGCGTTACCGTTACGGCTTAGCGTCATCGCGCTCACCATCGGCTGGGGACGCTGGTTGCCGTAGCCCAGGGTAATGCCCAAAGGCATACCAGCCACCATCATGGCGGCATCCAGACGACCGTTTGTGACCCCATCGGCAATTGCATTCCAACTCGGTTCGCGATTCAGCGTCACCTGGCTCAGGCCGTTGGCCTCAAACAATCCCTTTTCCTTAGCCACTACCAGGGGGGCGCAGTCTACCAGAGGGATGAACCCCAACTCCAGATTTACCTTCTCTAAACCGTTAGCGGCCACGGCCACAACCGGCTTGGCCTTGAGCAGCTTGGCCCGCTTCTGCTGGTTGAGGAAGTAGACAATCTCATTACGCAGGCTGTAGTAGTTGGGGTGTT
>JAAUUR010000386.1 GCA_012031045.1 Leptolyngbyaceae cyanobacterium SM2_5_2 | reverse complement strand
GGTCGTCATCCGTGGTAGAGCAGCTGCTGCCCGCCGGTTTTTTGTGCCCAACTCTACCTATTTAGGTACCGCCCCCGCCGACCATGGGCCTAGCCAGAGTCAGGATTTAATCATTCTCACCGGCCCTAACGCCAGCGGCAAAAGCTGCTACCTGCGCCAGGTGGGGCTAATTCAGCTGATGGCCCAGATGGGTAGCTTTATTCCGGCCAGGGGGGCGCGGCTGGGGGTGTGCGATCGTGTCTTCACCCGAGTCGGGGCGGTGGACGACCTGGCCAGCGGCCAGTCTACCTTCATGGTAGAAATGAACGAAACCGCCAACATTCTCAACCACGCCACCCCCCGCTCCCTGGTGCTGCTGGATGAAATTGGCCGGGGCACCGCCACCTTCGACGGCCTCTCCATTGCCTGGGCGGTGGCCGAGCATCTGGCTACAGAAATCCAGGCCCGCACCATTTTCGCCACCCACTACCACGAGCTCAACGAGCTGGCCGCCCTCACCCCCAACGTGGCCAACTACCAGGTGACGGTGAAGGAAATGCCCGACCAGATTATCTTTCTCCACCAGGTGCAGCCCGGCGGGGCCGACAAATCCTACGGCATCGAAGCCGGACGGCTAGCCGGACTGCCGCTCTCGGTGATTAAGCGGGCCAGGGATGTGATGCGCGAAATCGAACGCCACAGCACTATCGCCGTGGGCCTGCGCGGTGAGGTACCCCGCTCCCCCAAACCCCGCCGCCGCGCCAGGGAAGTGGCCGCCCCCTACGACCCCTCCGAACAGCTTGATTTGTTTGGCTAAAAGCCGGTCAGGTGATAATGGGGATAGTGATAGTCATGAGTGAGATTGGTTGGCCGTGGAGGATGTGTGAGTCGTTGCTGGCGATAGACAAACCCGTGGCGGAGCCGATACGTTAGAATCAGCCTGAGCATTGTACGGTACGGGCCATGACTACGACTCTACTCAAACCCTCCGCTATGCTTCCCGAAGGGTTATGCGTTCAACAGGCAAACAACTTTACTCTCTTTAAATTCACCGACAAGCTAGGGGAGCAGATGCAGGAGTTGTTAGACAAGAAAAAAGCAGACTCTCTCACGCCTGATGAAAGCTTTGAAATAGAAACTATTGGCGAACTAGCTAATATTTTTAGCTACCGCCTGATGAAAGCTTTGAAATAGAAACTATTGGCGAACTAGCTAATATTTTAGCTACATTAATGCTGTCATGGCTGCCCAGGCCCACGAGCATTCCTAGAGTGCCGCAAAATCAGGTGCGCCAGCGGGCGCAGTTTCGCTGTGAATACTGTGTGAATATTTGTCACTATCCAGAACTATTAGTTCTGATTGGCACAGTGCCTATCAGACAGGCCACCTGCCACCGTCTCGACCTAAACGATCATCGCTTCGTCCTACCCAACCTGCCTTTGCTACTCTCTATAAAGGCAGTATTGGGGTCTACGCTTGTGGTGCGCCACTGCTAAAATACGAATTTGGTCATTTCCTAATATTCGATACAGCAGAGAATAGGGAAATTTGGGTAAGGTTAAACGACATACAGAACCTCGAACTTTGGAGCCGACTTTAGGATATCGTGTGAGGAAGTTGATCACGTGTTCTACTTCTTCTAGGTACTCTAGCCCAAGCCCAAGCCTTTGCTCCTTGCATTAGGTCGCAGCATCAAGTAACTCTTGTTCTGCTAGTGGGTAAAATACAACGTTTCTCATTCAAAGAACAAGCGTAAATGTTTCCCACTGCTGGGGCAAACTTGTTCCTACACGGAAACCAAGATCTGGCTTGGGAAGGCTGGGGTGATTCTTGTTTAGGTGTCACCCAACCCCTTAACAGCCTCCGCCACCGACGTAATGCCAGGTCGAGGGCGTAATCATAATGTCCCCATAGGCACCAAGCGCCTTGGCGGTTTTGTCGCATACGGCGGCAGGTACGCCTTTTGCAGATAGTGACCCGCATTATCATCAAAATCAGCCTCTGCCCCGATGTAGATCGCAGTTTTGCCGGTAAAACACAGGCCCCATCAGCGGGGATGGGCACTTTGAAGGCTACGGTATCCAGGCTTTCTAGCAGTAGGGGTTGATCCAGGCTGTACTGGGCAGGATCCAACAAACGATAGGGGCGGCGGGCACGCACTTCTACCTGGCCAAAGCCAGCATTGACCAGGTGTTGCACGTAGTCGTCGTAGGACAGTGCCCCAGACAAACAGAGGGCGCGGAGGCGATCGTCCTGCTGCAAGTGAGTGGGAATCGGACGGGTCGCGATGGGGTCGCTCATGATCAGCCGTCCACCAGGCTTGAGCACCCGGTAGGCTTCGCTGAGGGCGCGTTGCAAATCCTCTGGTTCAAAAATATTGAACAGGCAGTTTTGGGCCACCACATCTACCGATGCATCCGGAATGGGCAAGGCAAAGGCATCCCCGGCCAGCAGTTCCACAAAGCTGGGGTCAAACCAGGGGTTGACCTCAGCCGCTGCCGCTAGGTTTTGGGCCGCCGCCTGGCGCATTTCCTCCACCGGGTCAATGGCGATGATGGCCCCCGCGCGGCGTGAAAAGTAGCTGAACTGTAGCGCTTCCAGGCCACCACCTACACCGACGTAGGCTACCGTCGGTTCTCCAGCCAGTTCTGCCGGGTGTACAGTGGTGCCGCAGCCATAGTTCATCGCCTGCATACGGCAGGGAATGGTCAGCCCCGGCATCACCAGCGGGCTGCTTTGCACGCAGCAGAGGCCGACTTCGGGGGTAGTGGCGACTTCGGCGTAAAACTGGGCGGTAGATTCTAGATAACTCATAGGGAGATGGGGGAATTTAAGGGTTCAGCAGAGTCGGATTGATTGTGCCCACGCTGGGATAGTCAACACTGTAATTCTACCGATTGAGAAAACGCTGAGAATTGACTAACGATTCCCCCTAGGCTAGCCAGGGGTGAGTTCCAGGGATTTGAGTGTCCAGGTGTGGTCTTCAGCCAGGGCTAAAACATTCTGGTGGTACTCGTTGAGCGATTCTCGGTGGCCAACGCTCACAAAGGTGATGCCCAGATGACGCAGATGGTCGTAAAGCTGGGCTTCATTGACTAAATCCAGGGCGCTAGTGGCTTCGTCGAGAATCACCACATCGGGCCGGTTTAGCAAAATCCGGGCAAAGGTGAGGCGCTGCTGCTCACCCAGGGAGAGCACATCACCCCATTCTTCAACGGCCTCAAAACCGCCAAAACGCTCGGCCAGGTCGGCCAGGTTCACCTTCTCCAGCGCGGCTTTGAGGGTGGTGTCATCAATTTCGTGCTCGGCATGGGGATAGAGCATTTGTTCTCGCAAGCTGCCCATAATCATGTAAGGTTTTTGGGGCAAGAACAAGATGTGATCAAGGTCGGGGCGTTGAATGGTGCCGCTGCCGGAGATCCAGAGTCCAGCGATCGCCCTCAATAACGAACTTTTCCCGCAACCGCTCGGCCCCACAATCAACAAGCCCGTCTGCTCAGGCACGGTGATAGAAAGGTCTTCAATTAGAGTGCGCTGGTAATTAGGGGTTTGCAGGGTAAAGTTTTGCAGTACCAGATGCTCAGCGGTCTTCAAATGAATGATAGGCCGCTCGACCGCCTTTTCCTCCCCAGCCTCCCCAGCCTCCCCAAATTCCCCAACTTTTCCCGTCTCCTCCCCGCCCTCAATGTGGTTCAGCGCCTCAGCAAAGCCATAGAGCCGGTCAATGCCCGCTCCAAAGGAGGTTAACTCCTGGAAGCGGGCCACAATTATATTCAGGGAGAAAAATACTCGCACAAAGGCTCCCTGGGCTTCAGACACCTTGCCGACCTCGATCTCCCCTGAAAACACCGCCGGAGCAACCACGATAGCTGGCAGCACAAAGGGGATGAACTCGTAGGCGTTAGTCAGCACGTTGAGGTTGAGTTCCCAAATAATCAGCCGCTTAAAGTTCTCAAAGGCTTCCATAAAGCGGCTGTTGATTTGCTGAGCTTCCTGAGCTTCACCCCGGTAGAAGGCAATGGCCTCGGCGTTTTCTCGAATGCGTACTAGGCTAAAGCGAAAGTTGGCTTCGCGCTTAAGTTGTTCAAAATTCAGCCGCACCAGGGGTTGGCCAAAAATTAGCACCGTCACCAGCGTACCGACCAGGGCATAGAGCACCAAAAAGCCAACCAGGGATTTTGAGATGCCCCACAGCACCCCGCTAAAGGCCACCACCTGGAGCGTAGAGCTAATCACCACCAGCAGCAGCGCCAGGGATTGCTGGGTAAAGTTCTTCACATCCTCGGCAATCCGCTGGTCGGGGTTGTCGATATCCGGCTGGAACTGTTGGACATTGTAAAAGGCGCGATCGCGAAAATAGTCTCCCACAAAGCGCTCCGTTAGCCAGCGCCGCCACTCCAGCCCCAAGCGCTTTTGCAAATAGTCATACCCGGCCAGCAGCGGCGCGTAGGCAATGAGTACCCCAATAAACACCAGCACCGTTTCCCAAAAACGAGCCTCGTCCTTGGCCGATAGGGCCGAAATCAGCACGCCCCGTTTGTTGTTGAGCACCACGCTAAGGCCGGTGTAGCCCAGCAGAAATACCCCAATCAGCAGCAGCAGAGCCAGGGCTTTCCACTTTTCATCGCCAAACCAGTAGGACTTGGCGATGCCCCAAATCGTTTGAACCCAGTGAAGTTAAATCGTGCCATGAACGTGTAGGCTCTCCGGCTGCGCAACGGTGCTGGAGAGATCTTACAAAACTTAAGGTTTTTTGGCTGCCCATGGGTTCGCCGGTTGTCGCCGGTCGTTGCATCGTTGGTGAAGATTGCGCCATCGCCCAGGGCTGCGGTAATTTGATGTTTGGGATAAGTTGGAATGCCTTGGCGATGCGTTGGCCTAATGCTGGGGAGGGCTGAGCGCCGAAAGACTAAACGGCATTGATGCCAACCGATGTCAAATTTCAGCAACTAAACCGTGTGATACGTGGCTGGGGAAACTACTACCGCCACGTCGAATCTCACC
>JAAUUR010000385.1 GCA_012031045.1 Leptolyngbyaceae cyanobacterium SM2_5_2 | reverse complement strand
GGCAGGTCTAACCCCTGCTCAAATGGCATAGAGCGAAATATAGTTGCGCAAAATATGGCGATCGAGCGACTGGATAAACGCTGGCCCGCCGCTTTCTAGTCGCTTGTAGAGATTGGTGCGGCTAAAGCCCATCAGCCGCTTGCCCGCCCGCGATAGCCCCTTGAGTTGCTGCTCTTCGCTGGGGGTGAGCTTGCGCCGCTGGGTCGAGACGGCATAGTTCCCCAAGCCATAGCGGGGCAGGCTGAGGCTGTTGATGGCCTCCACCACCTCTTCGGAGTAGAGGGTGGCGTAGGGGCTACCTTCCTCCTCCGAGTGAAATTTCACCGTCTGGGGCTTGCGCTCGGGAAAATAGGCCCGCCGCCCATCGGGGAACTCCAGGTACTGGCGCGGGGGGTGATTTTGCCATTCTTTTTCGAGGGGCAGCTGCTCCTCGGTCTTGGTATAGTTCGCCTGAATAAAGCTGCGGGTGCGGCGCACCATGTACAGCTTCATCAGGTCGCGCCAGTCGTCGGCGTGCTCGCTTAATTCAAAAGCCCGCAGCGATCGCACCGCCGCCTGGTGACGGCGAATGAACTCTAGCTCTCCGCCAATTTCGGCTAACAGCCCCTCTGGCCGCAGACCCAGGTCTTTATCCTCGGGCACAAACAGCCGCAGCTGGGCCGACAGGTCGAGATAGGTTTTGTTGTAGGGCGTGGCCGACAGCAAAATGCAGCGACACTCATTGATTGCGATGTATTCCTGAATCGCCCGATAGCGCTTGCCCTCCCGGTTTCTCAGGTTGTGGCTCTCATCGATCAGCACTACCCGGTAGCGCCGCAGATCGGGCAGTTCGTTCTGCACCCGGCTGATGGACAGCACCTTGGCCAGCAGCCGGTAGCGATCCACATAGTCTTGCCACATCGAGACCAGGTTTTTGGGGCAGATGATCAGCGTCTCTAGGAAAAAGTCTTCTTGCAGAATGCGGGCTAAGGTCGCCCCTACCAGGGTCTTACCCAGGCCGACCACATCCCCAATTAGCACCCCGCCCCGTCGATTGACGTGGTGGGCCGCAATTTGCACCGCCGCCTTTTGAAACTCAAATAGTTGCACATCAATATCGCGAGGGATTTTGTACTCCGACAGCCCTGCCCTGGCCTCCTGGGAGAGGTGGTAGGCAATCTTGAGATAGATGTAGTAAGGCGGCGGCTGGGTTTCCCTGGCCCAGCTCTCATCGATCAGGGCAGCCAGTTCCTCAGAGATGTCGATGCACCAGTGGTCTGACCAGCGATCGTCAAACCACTGCTGTAACTTGCCACAGGCGTCGTGGTCGAGCACATCGACGTTCAGCTCACCCTGGTAGGAGAGCCCCGATAGCGTCAGGTTGCTGCTGCCCAGAAAGCCCACTGTCGGGCTGTGGGTATCGTGGCGATGCACCAGATACAGCTTGGCGTGCAGGCTGTGCTTGAGAAACAGCTTAACGACGAGTTTCTTCGCTTTAATTTGCGCGCTGAGCTTGCGGAGGGCCTTTTCCTCCTCATCGTTGGGCACCCCTAGAGCCAACTGGTGCCGAAACTCCTGGGCAATGCGCTTGCGCAGATGGATGACCTTGCGATTATCAATGCCCTGGCCTCCGGCGATCAGGCTGCGAGACTCATAGAGGTCGTCCTGGGGCAGTTTATTCATGCCTACCGCGATCGCGTAGCCATCTTCGAGCAGGTCAAGGCTGGAGAGGTGCAGATGATTTGTTCTGTCGGTTGTCTCGCCTATGGCTTCAACCTGCCTATGCTCTCAGCGGTACTCTATATCCGGGCTACTAAATCGAAGGCGCTGTTCTTTCAAACAGCAGGGCGAGGGAGCCGACCGGCCCCAGGGAAGGACGACTTTATGCTGCTAGATTTTGGCGGCAACCTGCGGCGGTTCGGGTCGCCTATGGGCCTCCAAGATTACAGCATCGACAAACCACCAGCCCTAGACTTCTGCCTTCCTATCAAAACCTGCCCCGAGTGTGGCGCTGAAGTACAAATTTTCGCCCAGGTCTGCCCTGAGTGTGGTTTTGAGTTCGGCGCTGGGGATGATGACGGACATCAGGAGAAGCTGATGCTAGATCATCTGACAGAGTTCGTTGATCTCGAAACCCGCCAGAAAATTGCCACATTGCGACGATGGCGTAGGGAGTCCTGGCAAGCCCTAGGCCGACCTGATGACGCGATCGAGCGGTTCGTTAGCACCTACGGCCATGCTCCCCCGGCGGAGTGGTTAAACCACGCCTGCTTAACCCGGCGCTCATCCCAAACCCGAAAGCTCGCGTTCTACACCTGGCTAGAGACTAGCTACCAGGGCCGCGATCGCTGGGCGGTGCAATGGCTCGAATATCATTGGGGGCTGGAGTTCGGCACCACCGACCTAAATGCCACCCTGGGCAACGAGTGGCAGCAGACTCTAGACCTGCCTTATACCGCTGATTGGAATTCTGCGATCGCGGCATATCAGGCGAAAATAAGAGACCTGGATGAGACCCAGACGGCGGAGGCGGAGGCGCTAAACCAGGCGCTGACAGATGCCCGCGATGAACTGAGCGAAGAAACTACACAGAATACACAGAACACACAAGCCAGCTAATATGCCCCGAAAAAAGCCTCACGTTAGACGCGATCGCGGGTCAGTTCACATTGGCAAGCGAGGGCGAATGCTTTACCTGCGGTGGACATACCAGGGGTAGAGTACCGCCGCAGCCTTGGCCTACCTGATAGTCCCCTTAATCGCAATTCTGCCCAGGGTAAAGCGGCCCAGATTGAGCGTGATATTGCCCTGGAGCTTTTTGATCCTACGCTGGAGCGCTACTGGCCCAAAGCTGAGGCTCTGCCCGAACGACTCAGCACAGTGGAGCTATGGGAGCAGTTCATGCAGGCCCAGCAGGCCCAGGGCACCAGTGGCCAGGCCATTAGCACCAAGTACCGCCCTATGTTGGCCAACTTCGGCGCTTTGGCCGTGACATCCTCACCCCCGACGATGCCCGCGCCTTTGTGGAGCTGCTAGCCAGCCGCCAAGGCCCGACGACTCTGAACCAAAACATCAGCCTGCTACGCAATGGCTTTAGTGACTGGTGCATTCATCACGGTCACTGGGAGAGCAGTCCTTTTGAAAACATCAAGCGGGTTAAAGATTCAAAGCTCAAGAACCCTAAGCGCAAGCCCCTAGAAAAGGATGAAGCTACAAAACTACTGGACGCCTTTAAGAGCGATCGCTGGGCCTTGCATTACCATGACTTCGCCTGCACGTTGCTAAACCTAGGTTTACGGCCCAGTGAGGGGGCAGAGCTGCGCTGGAAGGACGTTGATTTTCAACGCAATATCATTACCATCCGGCGCAACCTTCGGCGCAACCCTGACGGCAGAACGGCGGGCTATGCGCGAGTGGTAGGGCCGACTAAGAACAAGGTTGAGCGACACCTGGGCTTGAATAGCCGAATGAAAGAACTTCTCATTGGTCGGCTACAGCCAGGCGATAAACCAGATGATCGGATCTTTCTAGCTCCCAAGGGCGGCCCAATTGACGAGAAAAACTTTAACCGCCGCTACTGGCAACCCATGTGTAGGCGGGCGGGCATTGATGAACGGGTGGCCTATGCGGCCAGACACAGCAGCGCCTCTCACGCCCTGAAAGACAACACCCCCGCCCAGGTGGCCCAGATGCTGGGGGATTCTGTTGAAACCGTTGTTAGAACATACCTGCATGGGGTCGGTGAAACAAAAATGCCTGAATTCTAGGCCCCTCATACTACAAACTGTGTTCTGTGTAGTGCTCTGTGTAGCCTTCTGTGTAACCGTGTAACCCTTGTCAAATATAGGTTAGATGCCTTCTGTGTAACTGTGTAGCGATCCCTTAATACGTTCACGGGAAAGGGTATTTTTGTGGTCTGTATACTACGGCGTACTACATAACTTTTTGACCCCATCCTAGAACCCTGATTCCACCGTGGGCGGTAACTGGGCGTTAACTGGCCGTTATGTACCGTCTATAGGTGCCCAGATATGCCAGGGCATTAGGGAAAGATTTTTTTGTCTTTCCGTGAACAGATCGAAAAATCTTACACAGTTACACAATAGACCTCTGATCTATATATACCAAATGCTTTCAGCGATACACAGAAGCTTACACAGAAGCTACACAGTACACAGTTTAATATTTTCTTTAGATTTGACAAAAACGCTGAAAGCTATGTCTATCAATGGGTGTAGCGCATTGGGTTGAAATGTCAGCCCAACACCTCCCCCAAATCGGAAGCGCGTTGCCGATTTGACCCCACCAAACTACGCTTAATCGAACCTGAATCCCGTCCCCTATGGGCACTCCAGCCGATCGCGGCTATCATGGAGCCATCGATCAACCTCCACCCATGGCGAAAACCACCCCACCCGCTGACACCCTCGACCTCGACCTGGTGACGGCCCGCTTGGCCGACCATCAGCGCGATCGCGATGCCCTTCAGATCGAACTAGACAACACCCCTATCTGTGGCGACAACCCAGCGGAAACACGGCAGCTTCAGGCCCAGGCGGCCCGGCTGAGGGAGTCAATATCTGGCCTAGACGAAGCGATCGCGGCCCTCCAGGTGGAACAAGCAGAGGCCCAGGCCCAAGCGGCCCAGGCGGCGGCGGCGGATCTAGCGACCCGAGATCTGGCGACGGTGGCGGCGGCCCAGGCGGAGATGAAGGCGCTGGCCCAGCAGTTGGCCCAGCAAAGGGAGGCATGATCGAAACTCTGCAAAAAATCAAGGCTTGCACCCAGGTCTCTAGCGATTCGTGGGTGCGAGGGCAGCAAAACCCCAACCCTGATCAGCTACTGGGCTGGAGGAAAACCGCATTCCTCGACGGGCCAGAAGTTCTGCCCTTGCCAGCCCTGATGGAGCGTCCCGATGGTGGATACCAGCTCCAGACCCCTGCCCATGATCTGATGGCCCAGGAGCGGGCCGCTTTGCACCGCAAATTGTACGGCCCTCGAATAGGAACCTTCCCCATG
>JAAUUR010000384.1 GCA_012031045.1 Leptolyngbyaceae cyanobacterium SM2_5_2 | reverse complement strand
CCAATCCTTCCTTTTTCCCCGGGTCGAGTTTCCTGTTTTTGTTTGTTGGGTGCCTTTTGTTCGGGGTTTCGGGTGGTGGATGGTGATGGGTGGTTATTTTTCTTCTCTTCTCTCGCACCGAAACTTGTGAGTTGTAGCACAAGCCAGTTCTAGGATTTCTTTAAAGTTTGTAAACGGTTACTTTTTACACGATTTACCTGCCTTTCAGCGAGCCGTTACCTGGCACCAGTGGGGTGCCTAGACCCCAGAGTTTTTGCCCAGACCCCCAGACCTCGGAGTTTTCCAAAAAAACTCCGAGGTCTTTTTCAACAACAGGTCGAGCACTAAACGCTTATCCAGGGTCATTCGTTTGCTAATTTCAACACCGCAGCACGAGTCGCCGAAGACAGGCGAAAATTCAGGGTGCCTAGTTCATCAAGGAGCGGAGCGATCACTTCCACATATCCTGACTGCTTACCTCTCAGCAAAATTCCTAAGGTTCCTGTCATCGAAATCTTCAGCTGCTGAGCGTAACTTCTTGCCAATGCATCATCCAGGATCACCAGGGAATTAGGAACAGTGATTGCCAAACTAAGTGCTTCGCGTTCTCCAGCACCCAGATTGGGCAAGTCTGGAAGCAGGGTCGATGAGGGCACAGAACACAATGTGATCCAAGGCAGGAACGTTGGGTCGGGTAATGAGATGCCTCGAGAACGTCCTTGCTCCAGTTCATTGGCCACCGCTTGAGGCATCCTAACCTGCCCATACAAAGCTGATAGAAGACTAAGTTGCTTAAGTTGGTAAAGATATTGGATGGGTGAGGTGTCAGTAATAACCTCAGGCATTGGCCAGATCTTTAGCCAAGTCAGCTTCGGTCAGACGAAAGGTATCCACCCCATAGTCAGCAAGTTTGGTTAGGAAAATCGTTCGGGGAATATCTGCCAGGTTTGCGGCAGCACCGGAGGATAATCGACCCAGCTCGAAGAGCTTAATGGCAAGAACCAGCAACATTTCCTGTTCCAAGCCTTCAGGGGTTGTTTGCAGGGCTTGGAGGGTCTCGTCAGGAATAGAAAGCGTAATCGTGTGCATGCCAGGAACTCGTGGGGAATTACCATTGCTAGCTTCAGCATAACGTCATCCCTGGGCGCTTCAATGTCTTGCCTGAAGTCGCAATCTAAATAAAATGAGGTATTTTTGACGCTAAATGCCGTTCTCATCGGGGTAGGACCTAATTCCTGCGTCCAGACGCATTGAATGGTTGGGAAAAGCAGACAGGTAAGCAGTGCTCACCTTACAGAAGGCTAACGTGGCCTTTCCCCAGACCACCCACTATGATTAACAGAGAGCCATACCACGATTCCCCTACCCATGCTTAGTGCTCCGGTTTCAATCTTTCTCTCTTACTCCAGAAAATTGGTACGAGTTTTGCAAGCGCGTCGGCTGGCGCAAGGATAACCACTATCTGAACTATTCAGACCTACAATCAAACCTTTTTATCTCCCCGGGGAGAATTTCCCGTGTTTTGGTGTGGGGTTTGGTTAGGGGTTTGGGATCTCTTCTCTCGCATAAAGGCTTATGAAGCCTAGCACAAGCCAGTTCTAGGGTTTCTTTAAAGTTTGTAAACGGCTACTTTTTAGACGATTTACCTGCCTTTCAGCGCTCCGTTACCTGGCACCGAGGGGCTGCCCAGACCCCAGAGTTTTTAAAGAACTCTGGGGTCTTTTTTCAACACAGCCCGTTATAGGTTGGCCAAGTGCTGGGCTATTGTCTGATGTCTTTGCAGTAAGTGAGGTAGCTTGAGCGTCACTAAACCGTGAGGATTAAGCACCTCCTTGCCGTTAATAACGCTGTAATCCACCCGATCAATGGGGCAAAAGATCAGTGCCGCCACCGGATCGTAGACCGTGCCCGATAGGGTCAAACGATCCAGATTGACCGCTACAAAATCAGCCGCCATACCGGGAGCTAAGGAGCCAATGTCATCGCGCCCCAGCACCCTGGCCCCACCAAGAGTGGCCAGTTCCAGCGCCTCGCGGGCGGTTAGGGCCGCAGCCTCTTCCTCGCGCACCCGCGCCATCAGGAACGCCAGCCGGGCCTCTGCCAGCAAATGGCTGCCATCATTAGAGGCTGAGCCATCAACCCCCAGCCCAACCGGCACCTGATGATTTAGCATCTGGCGAATGGGGGCCATGCCGCTGGCCAGGCGCATATTGCTACAGGGGCAGTGGGCTACGCCAGTCCCAGTTTGGCCAAAGCTCTGAATGGCTCGATCATCCAGTTTGACACAGTGGGCGTGCCAGACATCGTGGCCCAACCAGCCTACCGAAGCCGCGTAGTCGCCAGGGGTAAGGCCAAAGGTTTGCAGGCTGTAGTCTACATCAGAGTTGTTTTCCGCCAGGTGAGTATGCAAACGTACCCCCGGATAAGCACGCGCCAGGGCCGCCGACTCGCGCATCAGGTCTGTAGACACGCTAAACGGTGAGCAAGGAGCGAGGGTAATCCGCAACATTGAATGACGACGATTGTCGTGGTATTGCTCGATAAGTCGCTGGGAGTCCTTGAGGATGTCGGCTTCTACTTCGACTAGGGAATCAGGCGGTAGCCCTCCCTTGCTCTGGCCCACACTCATGCTGCCGCGACTGGCATGAAAACGTAGACCAATCTCCTGCACGGCCTCAATTTCATCATCCAGGGTGCAACCGTTGGGGAACAGGTAGAGGTGATCGCTAGCGGTAGTGCAGCCCGAATAAATCAGCTCCGCTGCGGCCACCTGGGCGCTTAGCCGAATGGCCTCTGGAGTAAGCTGCTGCCACAGGGGGTAGAGGGCGCTCAGCCAATCAAACAGAGCGGAGTTTTGCGCGCCTGGCACCACCCGCGTCAGGGTTTGAAAGAAATGGTGATGGGCGTTAACGAATCCCGGTAGAAGGATGTGGCGATCGCCCAAATCCAAAACCCGATCGGCACTGGCGGGCAACTCAGTGGTTGGCCCGACCTGTTCAATCACATGATCGCGGATCAACAAGGCCCCTTGGCGAATTTCCCGCCGTTGTTCATCCATTGTGACTAGGGTGTGGCTATTTTTAACCAGTAGGGTAGGCACGGCGGTTACATCCCAAACGTTGAACCGCCGTCACTATAGCAAAGCCAACACCCCACCCATGGTTACCAGTATGCAAAATCGAGTTATGGGGTTTGTTTATCGGCCCACTTAAAAGCTAGCCCCCCAACGACCAGGTTAGGACAGGCCAATGGCCTTTCTAAACAGCTTGACTTTGCCTTCATAGGGCGGATAACGCCAGTTGATATCCAACCAGAACGGTTTCCGGAGCACGCTCTTGAGGTTAGAAAAGGTATCAAAGCTAAATTTGCCGTGATAAGCTCCTATCCCGCTGTTGCCTACTCCACCAAAGGGCATATCCCACACGGCTACTTGCAAAATCACATCGTTGATACACACGCAGCCTGATGAGGTCTGTTGTAGCACCTGGTTGTGTACCGATGCGTTGCGAGAAAACACATACAGGGCCAGTGGTTTGGGGTGTTGATTAATGGCCGCGATGGCCTCCTCTAGATGCTTATAGGTCAGAATAGGCAAAATTGGGCCGAAAATTTCTTCCTGCATGATGGGGGCATCCCATTTCACGTTGTCGATCAACGTTGGGGCCAGGAAGCGATCTCCACGGTTATACTCCCCACCGACCACAATTTGCCCCTGCAGCAGCCCCATCAAGCGCTCAAACTGAGTGTCATTCACAATCCGAGCCAGATCAGGGCTTTGGGCTGGGTCGGGGCCATAGCATTCTTCCAGACGTTGCTGCAGGGCCTCAAGGAGCGCTGGCTTAACATCCTCCTGTACGAGTAGGTAGTCAGGGGCAATGCAGGTCTGCCCGGCGTTAAGAAACTTGCCCCACACAACCCTGCGAGCGGTGGTCGCTACATCAATGTCCGAGTCAATAATGCAAGGGCTTTTGCCACCCAGTTCCAAGGTTACTGGGGTCAATTGAGCCGCCGCCGCCTGCATCACCAATCTGCCAACTCGCTCACCACCCGTGTAGAAAATGTGGTCAAACTTTTCAGCTAGTAGGGCCTGGGCCGTGTCTACTCCACCTTCGACCACAGCTATATAAGCTGGGTCAAAGGTATCGTTCACCAAACGGGCCAACACGTTAGAAGTCGCTGGAGCCAGTTCCGAAGGCTTCAGGATAGCGCAGTTACCAGCGGCTATAGCCCCCATCAGCGGGGACATAATCAGCTGAAAGGGATAGTTCCAGGGACCAATAATCAGCACTACACCTAGAGGTTCAGGTTGAATCCAAGCCGACCCCGGCAACTGACTGAGAGGCAACGACACCTTTCTAGGCCGAACCCACTTCGGGGCTTGTTTAATCACATAGTCCAGTTCATTAATGGCGCCCACTTCAAAATAGCCTTCAAATTCAGGGCGGCCCAAATCCTGGGTGGCGGCTTTTACAATCTCAGCCTGATAGTTAACAATGGCCTGCCTCAAGCACTTCAGCTGAGTCAAACGAAAGTCTAGATCGCGGGTGGCTCCTGTCATCCAAAAGGTGCGCTGGCGTTGCAAGATATCTGCCATGTTCGGTGCAGCGGTAGTAAGAGGCATAGCTTAGACCTGGAGTGCTTAGCTTTCATCCTACAAAGGATTTACGGATCGCAGAAGGTAAGCCAATGGCTACGCTACCCAATCAGCCAACACGGCACTAGCCTGGGCTGACCAGTCAGGGATAATAAATAAGGACTTTAATGTTGACCATCCTTCCATTACCCACCCCTATGCCGTTATTGATCTTGAGACTAGTGAGCCTGGCTGTTGCGATCGCCCTAGCAATTAGCCCGCTTCTGAGCCCCGCTTTGCCTGCTTACGCTACCCCGGTACCACCCATGCATCTAGCCGCACTTCCTCTCGTTGGTCATTTGTTTTCTGGTCAGCGACCCAACAATTTGGGCGTTAAAGATGGCAAACTTGCCCCCCTGCCCAGCCTCTCCCAACTGTGTCGTTAGCCCAGGGAACCACC
>JAAUUR010000383.1 GCA_012031045.1 Leptolyngbyaceae cyanobacterium SM2_5_2 | reverse complement strand
AAGAAATTGTGTTTACCAGTGGCGCTACGGAAGCCAACAACCTGGCCATCAAGGGGGTGGCTGAAGCGTATTTCAGCCAGGGACGGCACATCATCACCGTACAAACTGAGCACAGTGCGGTGCTCGCCCCCTGTCGGTATTTGCAAGCTCTGGGCTTTGAGGTCACCTACCTGCCAGTACAGCCCGATGGTCTGCTCGATCTAGACACTCTGGAGCAAGCCTTTCGAGACGATACGATGCTGGTGTCGGTGATGGCCGCCAATAACGAAATCGGGGTACTGCAACCCCTGGCCGACATTGGGGCGCGCTGCCGAGAGCGCGGCGTTCTCTTCCACAGCGATGCGGCCCAGGCCATTGGCAAATTCCCCTAGATGTGCAGGCCATGCCGATTGATCTGCTTTCGCTAACAGCCCACAAAATCTATGGCCCTAAAGGGATTGGCGCACTCTACGTACGGCGACGTAACCCCGCGTGACGCTAGCGCCTCAACTCCACGGCGGCGGCCACGAGCGGGGCATGAGATCGGGCACCCTTTATCCGCCTCAGATTGTCGGCTTTGCTGAGGCGGTGGCGCTGGGACTGACGGAAATGCCCGCAGAAAGCACCCGGCTCACACAGTTGCAAGCTGCGCTCTGGGCTAGGCTTCAGGCTTGCGGAGGCGTTTATCTCAACGGGCATCCCAGTCAGCGGCTACCGGGCAACCTCAACATTAGTATTGAGGGGGTAGATGGGCAAGCGTTAATACTGGGACTGCGATCGCTGGTGGCCCTTTCCTCCGGGGCGGCCTGTAGCAGCGCTAGCACCCGGCCTTCCCATGTGCTCAAAGCCCTGGGCCACTCGGATGAACTAGCCTACGCCTCGCTACGGTTTGGCCTGGGCCGGTTCACCACCGCCGACGAAATTGAGCAGGTCGCTGACGGTGTGATCAACACTATCCAAGCGCTTAGGCAGGCCAATGCCCAGTACAGCTCAACAACTGTCTGCTAAGCCCTGGCGTTGCCAAAACCCGCTTCTAGAGTGAAAACGTAGCGCCCCTGCTTTGAGGAACTCAACCATGCCCGATCTTAAACCTTCTGCAAACCACAGCCCAGCCTGGGTAGTGCAAACCTGGCTATCTTTCTTGCTATCCGTAGGTGGTCTAACCCTGGGCATTTTTTATCTACCCGTTGAGCCCTGGGTGAAGGCTTACATGGGCATGGGCACGGCCTTTGCGGTGGGGTCTACCATTAGCCTGTCAAAAACCCTGCGCGACATCCACGAAGCCAAGCAACTAACGGCCCGCATCGACGAAGCCAAGGTGGAGAAACTGCTGGCCGACCACCATCCCCTGCGGTAAACGATTAGTGCAGTGGTAGAAGATGACTAGAAACCCGGTTTCCTGGTTACCGGTCTAACCGCATAACCACTATCCTGGCTCAGAAACCGGGTTTCTGAGCCAGGATGCCAAGCAGCCCTCCACCTACTATCTTCCACCTACTACCCCGCCATTTCAGCCAGAATGTCAGTAGCGTGGGTCTCCGTCTTAACGCTGTCAATAACGCGGTCAACCATCCCCTCGCCGTTGATGATGTAGGTAATGCGTTTGGCATAGCCGCCGCCATCCACATCGTAGGCTTTGGTGATGGTGCCATCGGGGTCGGCCACCAGGGTAAAGGGCAGGCCATACTTTTCTTTGAAGAGCTTGTGAGAGGCTTCATCATCCATACTGACGCCCAGTACAACAATATCCTGGCCCTGGTACTCCTTGTAGGAATCCCGAAAGCTCTGGGCCTCTTTGGTGCAGCCCGGAGTGTCATCTTTGGGGTAGAAGTAGAGCACCACGGTTTTTCCAGCAAAGTCAGCTAGGGAAACGGTGTTACCGGCATCATCTTTTGGCGGTAAAAGCAGGGGCCGGGGTGCCAGCGGTTAAGGTCATGGGAATGAATCTCCTTAAGGGGCTGAGGTCGTAGCGTAGTAGATCGTAACATTCACTATCCTGGGCACCGATAGAAAATCAGCCTGACTCAGATAGATTTGGGTAAACCTTTTGCAATAAGTCTTCTTAACGTGGCCCCAGGTGTGAGATGGGCTACTGCCAATTACAAGGTGATGGGCTATTATGGCAGCAAATGTTGAGCTAAACCTATCACAAAGGTGGCTTTAGTTCTACCTGGGTTAGTCAACAGTTTACCTTCAGCGTTTTGGTTCGGAGAGACTCGTGACTATTTACATTGGGAACTTGTCCTTTCAGGCTTCTGAGGACGACATTAGGGATGTATTTGCCGAATACGGCGAGGTCACCCGCATCAGTTTGCCAATTGATCGTGAAACAGGGCGTAAGCGAGGCTTTGCTTTTGTGGATATGGCAGACGAAGCGAAGGAAGACCAAGCCATCTCCGAGCTAGATGGGGCTGAGTGGTTGGGCCGAGAGTTAAGAGTTAACAAAGCCCGTCCCCGAACTGATAACGATGGGGGAGGCAACAGCCGCCCCAACCGTAGCAATCGGTTCTCCCACAATCCTCTGTAGCACCCACTGGTTTGCGGTTGGCTTAGCATTCTGCACATCTTTAATTAGCTCTTTAATTAGCATAGAGAGCAGAGGTCTTGAAGTACCTCTGCTTTGTTGCGTGGTCAGACACTATGGTGCGGTGGCGATGGCTGATTTTAGCGGGTGTGTTGGCGGCAATCCTAATCGCATTACTGGTGCTGCTGGATGCCGTAGCGCGAATTTACAACACGCTGGCTCTATTATCACCATGGCTGGCCAGAGGAGTGCTGGTGATATTGGTGGCGCTGGCGGTAGGGGCGATCGCGGCCAGTGGCTACTACCTCTGGCTATTTTTGCGTCCGCGCCGCCGCCGCCCTTTGCTACCCCCGCCCCGCACCACAACAGAAGCCGCCAGTGTTAACCTGGCCGCCGTTGAGCGCCAGGTCGAGCAGCTTCAAAATCAGGTGGCGCGGCAGGCCATTTTGGAGCAGGCTCAGGCCCTGCAAGCGGCCATGTACCAGGGCGACTTGACCATTGCTGTATTTGGGGTTGGTTCAGCGGGCAAAACCTCTCTCATCAATGCCTTGATTGGAGAACCCGTCGGTGAAGTCAGTGCGCCCATAGGGACAACTCAGCAGGATCAGATTTACACCTGGCAGTTGCCCCAAGTGCCTCGGCAGCTGCGTTTAATCGATACGCCAGGGCTGGCTGAAGCCGGAGTAGCCGGTACCCAGCGTGAGCAGGCCGCCCGCGACACAGCCACCCGTGCCGATTTAATTGTGTTTGTTGTTGATGACGATCTGCGCCAGAGCGAGTATGGGGTGCTGAGAGCGCTACTGGATCTAGGAAAACGTACGGTGCTGGTGCTCAATAAGGCCGATCACTACCCCGCCAGCGACCTAGAAGCTCTACTACAGCGGTTGAGATCGCGGCTGGTGCCTCCCCTGGCCGAGGAGGATGTGCTAGCCATTGCGGCTAACCCACAGCCGTTACCCCAGGAGGGCGGTGGCTGGCTGCAAATGCGGCCCAACCTGACGCCCCTCTGGCTCCGCCTGGCTGATATTCTGCGGGCCGAGGGCGATGCGTTGATGGCCGACAATATCCTGCTTCAGTCGCAGCAGCTAGGCGAAACGGCTCGTCGCTTGCTAGACGAGCAGCGGGCGGCCCAAGCCGAGGCGATTATCGAGCGCTATCAGTGGATTGGAGCAGGGGCAATCGCCATGACGCCTCTGCCCGGCTTAGACTTTTTGGCCACCGCTGCCGTCAATGCTCAGATGGTGGTAGACCTCAGTCGGGTCTATGGCTGTGAAGTAAGCCTGGAAGACGGCAAAGCCCTGGCTCTCTCGCTGGCTAAAACCCTGGCTGGGCTAGGTTTGGTGAAAGGCACGGTGGATTTGCTCGCCCTGGGGCTGCAAACTAACCTGGCCACGGCTCTAGCCGGTCGAGCCTTAAAGGGAGCCAGCGGAGCCTATCTAACCCGGATTGCGGGCAAAAGCTTTGTGGAATACTTTCGCCATCACCAAACCTGGGGCGACGGCGGCATGGGCGAGGTGGTTGAGCAACAGTTTCAGCTCAACCGACGAGATGCCCTGCTCAAAAGCTTTGTTCAGGAAGCGGTAGTGAAGCTATCGCCTCTGGTGGCCCAGGTCAGCAGAGCGCAGGGCATCGGGCAGGGGGAACCCTGAAAGCCTCACAGATAGGGGAAGGGGGCTTTAGTGTTGCGGTCTGTGCCCGTGCCTCACCGCCAAAGCCACCGTACCCTGGCCCAGAAACTCTAAAGAAAATTGGAAGATTCTAACTCTGCAACATCTTGGCCTAGGGCAGTTCCGTTGGGTTGGGCATTCTAAAGCCCAGCCATATCTGTGAACTCACGTCAGCCTTGCTGGGTCGGGGCTGACGTTTTTTATTCGCCGCCGTTGGTCAGGCATTGTAAATTTAGAGTGCCCTTGTGTTGTTATGGCTGTGTCATCCTATCAACTACCTCCGTTAGACCATCGCAGCACTGTCCAGCGGGTTTTGTTGATTACCCTGGGCTTAAACCTCCTGGTGGTGGCCCTTAAAGCCACTGTTGGTTGGCTAACGGGATCCCTCAGTCTGATGGCCGACGCTCTCCACAGTATCACTGATAGTGCCAACAACATTCTGGGCTTAACTACCAATCGCCTGGCCGACCCTCACCCTGATCGCAATCATCCCTATGGGCATCAAAAGTATGAAGCTATTGGGGCGCTGGGCATAGCCGCGTTTTTAGGAATTGCTTGCTTTGAAATTTTGACCCGCACCATTGAGCGCCTTATTTCTGGGAGCAACCCGGTGGAGGTGGGGCCAACAGCCCTGGTCATTATGCTGATTGTGCTGGGGATCAACACCATGGTCGCTATCTATGAACGGCAAATCGGGCAGGCCCTCGGCAGTAAAATTCTGCTGGCCGACGCCCGCCACACCCTGAGTGATATTTGGACCACCGTGGTGGTAATCGCCGGATTGATCGGGGTATCCCTGGGGTGGCAATGGCTGGATGTGACTCTGGCGTTTCCAGTGGCGCTGT
>JAAUUR010000382.1 GCA_012031045.1 Leptolyngbyaceae cyanobacterium SM2_5_2 | reverse complement strand
GTTTCATCATCGTCTTCGTAGATCACCACCTCCCCAGCAAAGGGGATGGGGGCTACCAGCGGCAGGGCCACGTCAGAAAGGGTAGGATCTGCCCTGGTGACTGGGGCCGCAGCGGCTTCAGCTCGCTTTTGCTGAGCTTCCTGTTGAATCGTTAGGGCCAAATCATTTAGGCGAGTCCAAAACCGCTCACCAACCTTAAGTTCGCGAAAACCGGCGGCCTCATGGGAGGGCAACAGCGGTGCACCAGCCTTAGTGGGGCTGCTCCAGTTCCAGCTATGGTTGGGGCTGGCAGGTTAGCCGAGTCAACGGCCTCATTATCTGCCGCCCCTTCAGTGGGAAAAGTGGCTAGGGGTGGCAAGCTGAGAGATAGGCGGTTGGGGGCAGGTGGAACAGTAGATTCCCTGGGAGTGGCGGTTGAGGGGGATGCTTCAACTCCGGTGCTGCTCTCAGGAACTGTTGCAGTGGGTTCAGCGGTGGCCGCAGCCTCGTTGCCCTTAGCCGGAACAGTTCTGCCCTTAGTTGATCCCAAGGGAGGCAAAGTGGGGCGGTGGGCACTGGCCTCATGGGGAGATGGATAGTAGATTTTGGGTGGCAGCGTAAAGCCGCTACGCGGCAGCATCAAACCCGGAACAGCTCTGGGTGGCCCCTGGGGCAGGCTTACGTTAGCCCAAGCGTTAGGGTCTGAGGGGTGATCTTCTGAGCCGCCATCGGTAGGCTCATCGGTGCTCTCCGCTGAGGAAAAGTCCAGGTTAAAGGCCGTTTCGGATTCTGCCTGGTTGGCGATCGCGTCAAACAGGGAGGCCAAATTCACGGTCACCGTGAACCGCTGTAGCGCCAGCAAGCTTACGGTGCCAGCCGACACCAGCACTAGGCCAACTTCCCCCAGCAAAAGCCGAGTTGAAAGAGCATCAGGAATGTTAAGAGCCACGTTAAAACTGGCTGGCAGGGTACTGGCCGGTAAGCTAAAGGGCTGCATGGCCACCGCCGCTGCCGTTTGGGGGTCAGATAGCCGTACCAGCAATGTCATATCCGAGCATGACTCGCCCTCAACAACGCCCGTTACTTGCCCCTGCAACCCTAAGGACTCTCCCTCATGGCCAGACAGCGCAGTTTGGTGCAAGGTTACGCGGTATAGCGCCGCCTGGGTTCCGCCTGTGGCCAGGTGACTCTGAACTCGATTCATGGCTTCACTCACCTGAGCGAAATCCAGATCAGCCCAGGGAGAGGCCATGCCCAGGTCGGGTTGGGGATACTCTGCATCGCTGTAGGCACTATCCTCAGCGGCCATTTGCCCCTCATCGACAAACCACTCATCGTCGCCTGAGCCCTGGGCCATCACCTGTAACTGAATGGCATAGGCCCAGTCAGGCTCAGTAGCCGCTGGATCTGACGCTGGTTGCTGGCTGGAGCAGTAAATATCCCATGTGCCTGCGGCCAACCGGGTAAACGGGATGACCACCATCAGCCCATCGGCATTAGTTTGCCCTTGCCGTTTAAGCGCCCGGCGCTTAGGCGGCACCTGATCCAGCGATTGCTGACTAATTTGAATCTGAACGGGAAGATTGGCCTGGCTGGTGTGGGCCATAATACGATAGCGCCCTTCCAAAATTTCTACCTGAGCAGTATCCAGCGGCAACCAATTCTGATCGCCTTCCTGCTGTAGTAGAAACTCCCAATACTCCATACCTAGACTTTGTCAGAGACAGCTTTTGCAATGCCTCAGGATAACGGTTTTTTAAGTATTTGAGTCAATTTTGATGATTCTAACCTGAAGCCCCGACCGCTTCAAGGGAATGGGCGATGTTAACCGTAGGGCAGGGTAGAGGATTAGCTAGGGAGGATTACCGCTTAGCCATCACCCAAGGCCTTTCTCAAAACCTCATCCTGAGCCCGGAAGCCCACCAGAACAGCCTTGCCATCCCTTACAAATAGGGGCCGCTTAAGCAGCATGGCATCTTGGGCAAATGCGTCAACCCACTGCTCATCGGCCCAGTTTTGTTTTTCGTCGCCTAGGGCTCGGTAGGCCTGCCCCGACGTGTTACGCATCGGCTTAGCGCCCAGAGCGCCGACCCACTCCGCAACCCTGTCTCGTCCTGGGGGGTTAAGTTTGGTATCAACAAACTCGTAGGCAATACCGTTTTGGTCAAGCCACTGCAAGGCTTTTTTGCAGGTGCCGCAGTTAGGAATACCGTAAACCGTTAGGTCATAACCAGAAGTTTTCCAAGAACTAACAGAAGAGCGCCCCACCGGCGGGGCGCTCCAGGGAAGAGTCAGCGGTTGAGTTGGAGCCGCTACTCCTTAAGCAAGCCCGACTACAATTAAGGTCGCCTAACGCTTTAGCAAAGCCTAAGCCCAAGGCCAATCATCCGGATGACCGTTGCTCATCTCCCCTCCGGGCCGGGTAGCTAAGAAGACAACTAGAAAGTGGCCTAACCTGGGCTACTTATTGTCGCCAACACCAGTTACCGCCAAACCTAGTTGTCGTAAACACGGCACTCGTCGGCCTCTGGGTTGCTGTCGCAGTAGGATTCAAAGGAGTTCTTCTCGGTGCCTTGCTCGCGCTGGTGAGAAGCTTCAGCCTGGAGCTCTTCTACCGCATCCCAAGCCGCTGCGCACTCTTGCGAAGCACTGCCCGACACGTCACAAGCGGCACGCGCGTCTTCAACTTCTTTCTGGATGCGCTCTTTAATATTCTCGCTCATAGCCGTCCTTTATCATTGGGTAAATAACTAGGTCTGTAATCGATCAAATTGATGGCTCGAACATTCGGCCTGATTCAACCTAAAATCCAGTATAGTTTATTCTCTAATCTCACTAATTTCGGTAATCCAGAAACCAAGAGATGGGAAAACTGGCATTTTAAGCTGGGTCAGCCTAGCTGCTCAGATTCGATCTAGACTGGAGCCACCGGACGCGGAGGCGTACCTGAATGAATGGAACTCTCCAACCTATGCAGTGGGCCAATGCGCTGTCAACCCGGGCTTCCTTAGAAGGGGCCGTGAAAGAGGCTATTAGCCAGCTCAAGCAGCGGTTTGATACCACTCCCGATCTAGGTCTGGTGTTCATTTCATCGGCCTTCACGAGCGAATTCCCTCGCTTGCTGCCCTTAATTCAAGAACTCTTGCCCGTGCCAACGCTGGTTGGCTGTAGCGGCGGTGGTGTAATCGGTATGGGGGTCAATGATCAACCTGTAGAGGTTGAGGCGTCTCCAGCCTTGAGTTTAACGCTGGCCTCGCTGCCTGAGGTTACAGTCAAGAGCTTTCATCTCACGAGCGATGATTTGCCTGATTTAGATAGCCCCCCAGATGCCTGGATTGACTTGCTAGGGGTAGCGCCACAGGACAACCCCCAGTTTATTCTGATGGCGGATCCGTTTTCCTCAAGCATTAACGATCTACTCCAGGGCATTGATTTTGCTTACCCCAACGCCGTTAAAATCGGTGGCTTGGCTGGGGTTGATAGCTTTAATCGGCACAGTGGGTTATTTTGCGATCGCACTACTACACAGAGGGCATCGTGGGTGTGGCGCTGTCTGGCCCGGTAGTGCTCGATACCATTGTGGCCCAGGGATGTCGGCCCATTGGGCCTACCTATCGGGTCACTCAGGCCGAACGCAACATCATTCTGGCCATTAGCGATCCGGAGGCTGGTGATCTAGATCGCCCACCGCTGGAAGTCTTGCAAGATCTGATCCAAACCCTTACCGAAGCTGATCGCAAACTGGCTCAGAGCTCCCTCTTCATCGGTATTGCGCAGGATAGCTTCAAGCTCAGCTTTGACTCTAGGGACTTTTTAATTCGCACGCTGCTGGGGGTAGACCCTAAGGCGGGCGCGATCGCCGTGGGAGATCGGGTGCGGCCCGGCCAGCGAGTCCGCTTTCACCTGCGTGATGCCCGCACCTCCGCTGACGACTTGGATTCTCTATTGCGCGATTACCAGCAGGCACAGATTGCCACAGCCCCCGCTGGAGCGCTAATGTTTGCCTGTGTTGGGCGGGGCGAAGGGTTATATCAGCAGGCCAACTTCGATTCTGGTTTGTTTCGGCATTACCTGGGGGCTGTACCCCTCAGTGGCTTCTTCTGTGGCGGAGAAATTGGCCCAGTCGGAAAGACCACCTTCCTGCACGGGTTTACGTCGGTGTTTGGGATTTGTCGGCAACCTTGAGATAGGAGATAGGAGATAGGAGTTAGGAGGGGGGCAGTGATGGCTCGAATACTGGCTACGCTTCCTGATCGTCGTCCCAGGTCACCCAGGTACCCACGGGCTTGAGGATGGCAGGAATTGTTTCATGGTCTGCGAATTCCAGCACGGTTTCGCTATAGCCCAGGTACCCTGACTCGGCAAAGGAGGTCAACATCCGACAGAGCGCTGGCCAGACCTCCTCGGCAAACTCCCAGTCCTGATTAAATAAGGCTCGATCCGCAATGGAGCGCAAAGCCCAGAAGTAGCTATTTCGCACCACCGAACCCTTCTTGTTATAGCTGGGCACGTCATCCTGATGCAGGTAAAGAATTTGTTGGTCAATTCGAGCACGCATAGATCCAAGGGTGTCAGTCTGAGGGATACTTGAGGAAACTCACCATTCATTACAAAGTGTTACAAAGCCATGGCTGCTGCGGTTTGCCTGCAAAACGTCCATAAAGTCTACAACGGCGTGCCCGTCGTCAACGATCTCTCCCTCGTCATTGAAAATGGGGAAATTTTCGGACTGTTAGGCCCGAATGGAGCTGGCAAATCCACCACCATTCGCATGGTGACAACTCTGACCCAACCTAGCCAGGGCGACATCGTGGTGGCAGGCTACGATGTCAACCGCCAGCAGCTTGAGGTTCGCCGCCAAATTGGGGTTGTGCTTCAGCAAACCAGCGTAGATAGCGATCTCACGGTGTGGGAGAATATGGAATTTCATGGCCGTATGCACCACATTCCCCACACCCAGCGGCGGCGCAGCATTGACACCTGGCTAGACTATGTAGAACTGGCCGATCGCCGCGACGACAAAGTGGAAGACTCTGTCC
>JAAUUR010000381.1 GCA_012031045.1 Leptolyngbyaceae cyanobacterium SM2_5_2 | reverse complement strand
GCCTTCTTTGGTGACTTTAACCAGCACCCGATCACCATTCCAAGCCGTGTTTAAATGGGTTTCGCGCACGTAGATATCATCGGCACCCTCTTCGTCTTGAATGGCAAAGCAAAAGCCCTTGCTAGAGCAACGCAGTTTGCCCTCAATTACCTCCTCTTGCCCCTGGCGGCGATACTTGCCTCGCTCCTTAACCAAGACCCCAACTCGCTCCAGAGCATCAACGGCAATTTGCAGATCTCTCTGGCTGGTGTCGGTAGTGCAATGTAACTTCTTTTCCAGGTTTTTTAGCGTCAGGGTTTTGTCTTTAGCAAAACTCGCTAACAGCGCCGCGATCGAAAATTCCATGTAGCGACTCATTCCTAAGTTTTATTCAGGCTATGGCTGATGGGTGGCCGGTGGTTAACAGTGAGCTCCATAGGCAAGTCACTGAACTTGGCACACGGCGATCAAAGCCATCGATCGTTGCCCGTGCAGGCTAAGGGTACCGCTGACAGTTGCACCAACCCGTGCTCAAGTAAAGCCAATGCTAGTTTAATTGATGTAGGGTTGACTGGAACACTTTTAGGTGCATTGGCGGTGCGCATGAACCAAAGCCCATCCTCCGCACACACCGGCATACACCCATCAATACCCCTGGCCCGCTGCCACCCGCTGAGGAAATGACAAACGAACCACACGTAATACAGTTTCTCAATAAATGGAACTCTGTCAAATATTTTCGTTAATTGTGGGTGACATTTGGCTCTGGTTGCCTGGCCAAATTCTCGAAGCTGGCCGTTAGAAGCCGCCCTTATACCGGCAAAGCTCACCGGCTAGGAATGCTCTCCCGTGACGATGTAAGCCACTCGTCGGCCAATGTTGGTGGCATGATCGGCCATGCGCTCCATATACCGAATGGCCAGCACCAGCAATACCGTTGGCTCTACTGAGCCGACTAGATTAGTTTGGTGGGCCAGTAAGTCGTAGAGTTGAGCGTAGTCAGTATCTACAGCATCATCCTTTTGCTTAATAGCTAACCCCGACTGGGCATCTAAATCCGAAAGAGCCAAGAGGCTCATGGCTACCATAGAGCGGCAGCGGTCTAACATGGTCTGCACCCGCCCCATTAGGGGATGGACAGGGTAGGGAAATAGCTTGATGGCCACCTCACCCAGATCTTTGCCATAGTCGCCGATCCGCTCTAGATCGCGCACCATTTGCATAAATGCTCCCACCCGCCGCAGCCCTTCATCGGCTGGGGTTTGCAGAGTAAATAAATGCATGCAGTCTAGCTCTATCTGGCGATAGAACTGATCCACCTGTTTGTCGTGGCTATTGAGCCGCTGCACGGCATCCAGGTTGCGATCGCACAGCGCTTCCCGCGCCAGCACACAGGACTGCTCTACCAGCGCCCCCATGCGCAATAAATCCCGCTGCACCCGCAATAGCTGCCGCTCAAATTCACTGCGCATGGGTTGAGTTGTATTCACGGCATTTCCAATGGCGACAGGTTATAGCGACAATTATTCGGGCTAGAAGCATAGCGTTAGACAGTACAAAAGAGAATAACTGGCAAAACCAGTGATTTAATCATCCGACGTGTCCTGCTGGTGAACTATTAAACTCTGTAACAGTTATGGCCATCGCTGCTCTACCCATAGCCACCTTGGTTAACAATCAGGTCTAGACTGCTGACCACTAGCCGTTTTAATCACGAAAGGAACAGTTCTATGGCTCTTTCAGATACTCAGATCTTTTTCGCCCTAGCCCTTGCACTCGTACCAGGTATTTTGGCATTTCGCCTATCTACAGAGCTTTATAAGTAGGTTAAGCTCTGTGCCAAGCTGCCTGAGCCCTGTTGTTCAGTGGCCAGGGCTACATCTGCAACGTCAGTTTTACCCTCTGCGCGTTTCCAAACGACCCAGCCCGGCAGGTTTTCTTGCCTGGGCTTTTTAGTGGTTGGGTATTCCTGTAAGCCGAGACAGTTCTGGAAGTCCAGAAGTCAGAATCCAGAAGCAAGAAGTCAGAATCCAGAAGTCAGAAGCAAGGAACGCTGGGTCAGTTCTGGAAATCTAGGAGTCAGAAGCCTCTGATAGCCTCACTCCTAGCTCCTGGCGCCTAAATTTCCCGTTAACTGAACTAGCCCGGCTAAAGCGGCTACCCTCAAATCCCCCTAACTGTAAAGCGCTAAACCACCAGGGCTCACCGCTTTACCCCTTCCCCGTCTACCTCACCACTGAGCCGCTACCTGAATTTGTCCCAACACCGTGCCCTGGTAGTAGTGAGCCAAAATTTGTGGGTAGGCATAGCCCTGTAGAGCCAGTCCCCTGGCTCCCCACTGGCTCATACCCAGGCCATGGCCATAGCCGCGTCCGTCTACTCGAATGGTGTCGCCCTGGATAGCGATGGCAAATAGCGAGCTTCGTAACCCCAGCGCCTGACGAAGTTCTGTGCCTGTGAGGGTACGGCTGCCGCTGGTGCCCTGAAGCCGTATGGACATGACCCGCCCCCTGGGCGTAACCTGCTCAGGGGAAGCCGATACCAGGCGACCAATACCGGTCACCCGCTGCTCAAATTGGCCGGCAGAAAAGGTTTCTGACCAACGAAAGACCGGTGCATCCTGGTCAAAGTCAGGCACGCTGCGGAGATAGGGAAGCGAGCGTTGCCAAATATCCTCTACGTTTTCAGTCTGGCCCCCTGAGGAGGAGTGAAACACCGCTTCAATGATGCGGCCACCGTGGGTAAGTACCTGCCCCTGGGTGGCATTGACGGCGGCTACCGTAGCTGGCGCTTCACTGGCCAACCCTTTGTAGACTTGATGGGCCGTAGTAGGGCCGACATCGTAAAGCTGGCTGGCGCTGCGATCGCGCCGATACAGCGCGAAGGAACGAGCCGCCACTGCCTGGGCCTTCAGCGCCTCCTGGGGCCAACTAGCGGGCATTTCTGCCCCCAGCACGCTGTAGAGGTAGGCTTCTAAGTCCACCCAGTTAACCGCCGTGACCTTGCCCTCTACCGGCATCACCAACACGCGACCCCGATACCAGGTGTTGTTGATGAAAACATAGCCGCCGTTGGCCGGCTCTACCCAAAAGGCTTGCCCGCGCCAGTCAGCCAGACGTAGTGCCCTACCCTCAGCCGATACAGTGACGGAACGACCCTGGGGAAGTTGGCCAACACCCTGCCCACCAGCATCTTTAACAATGGCCGTAGTAGAACTTCCAACGGCCAGGCGGTCGAGCCGTTCGGCTACGGCAACTCGCATTTCCACGGCGGCCTGTACCGGCAGCGCCACTAGCCACCACAGTAGAGAAAGGCCAACACTGTACTTAAATAGGGTAATAAAGCGGTTCAGCAAAAGGCCCGATAAGGGGCGCTTGAGGGGCTGGGTCATAGACTTAGGCAAGGGATGAACAAACGAATGAACAACCTGGCCAGGTAAACCTACCCAGCCTCAAGACAAACGCCTTCAACCTTACCACTGCTGGTGGAATCTGGCGCTAGAAATCAGGGGTTGCTTGCCTTAGTCAGCGTAAACAACCCGGCACAGTAGCTTGGCGGTTGGTTGTGCCACTGTTTGTTCTGTTCCGTTTGTGATATTCGGCTGGTGCTGTGCGGCTGGGCAGGTCAGCCTCTGGTGGGCATAGGGCACGGGGCACAGCCCGTCGCAAAACCTCTCCATGGGCAGTACGGTTCTACCCACCCGAAGGAAAGGTTTGTCTTGTTACCTTAGGTCTAGATATAAACTACTTAGACATTACCTGTTCAACACCACGCATCAACCAAGTCCGCCCTGGGAGGCTTGCTACAGAGCAAGCTGTATGGCAGGGCTTGGCCTGTCTAGGCAATTCCATTCATTAACGCCAGTCAAACGAGGTATTCACTGTGAGCAATTCTACCGGTAGATCTTCTGAACTCTTTAACGGCTTCAGGTCGCCTGAGCAGAGTAATTCTCTGATGCAGTACGTCCATGCCATGAGCCCAGAAACCATCGCGCAGTTGTCTAACCCATCCTCCACCGAAGTGCAGCAGATGATGGAAAACAATATCATTGGTCTGCTGGGTGGTCTACCAGCTCAGCACTTTGATATTGAAATCACCACAAACCGCGAAAGCCTGGGCCGCCTGCTGGCCTCTGCTATGATGAGCGGGTACTTCCTGCGCGGTGCTGAGCAGCGGATGGCCATGGAACAATCCCTGCTGTTTGCGGAAACCGCCCCTGAGTCTGAGTGAGCCAGTCGCCGCCTAAGCCTAGCTCTATCCGCGTTCAAGACGGCGAGGCCGCCTACCTTGTCCCCACCTTAACCCATCATCCACAACAGCAGACTCCGGCCCGTTCTGTACAGGACTGGCCGGAGTTTCTAGTGCAGCGGCTGCGAACCCAATTGTTGGCCTGGTACGCCCAGGCCGGGCGGCCACTGCCCTGGCGCAACATTGACGACGCCTACGCCATTTGGGTGTCGGAAATTATGCTGCAGCAAACCCAGGTCAAAACGGTACAGCCCTACTACAGCCGCTGGCTGGCCGTGTTTCCCAGCGTGGAGGTGCTAGCGGCAGCGGAGTTGCAAACCGTCCTCAAGCTTTGGGAAGGGTTGGGCTACTATGCCCGCGCCCGCAACCTACACCAGACGGCTCAGCGCTTGGTGGCCGAACATGGCGGTCAAATTCCCCAGGATTTTGCCCAGCTTACGGCTTTACCCGGCATCGGGCGTACCACGGCGGGGGGCATCCTCAGTTCAGCGTTTAACCTGCCCTACGCCATTTTAGACGGCAACGTAAAGCGAGTTTTGGCCCGGCTAACGGCGCTAGAGGTTCCCCCGGCCAGGGCACTTTCGAGGTTATGGGCCTTGTCAGAACACCTGCTCGACCCTAACAACCCCCGCGACTTTAACCAAGCGCTGATGGATCTGGGGGCTACCCTCTGCACCCGACGGCAGCCCAACTGCCCCCGCTGCCCCTGGCAAGTTCACTGTCGGGCCTATAATCTGAATGTTCAATCGGAGCTTCCTATGACAGACCCCAAAGGGCCACTCCCCCACAAGCACATTGGCGTTGCGGTAATTTGGAATGAC